>JAWVGK010000310.1:0-6928 GCA_033855155.1 Solirubrobacteraceae bacterium
CCGCCGTGCTCGGGCTCGATCGCGTACGCCCCGCGGTGCAGCTCGAGCGCTTTCGCGCGGACGAGGTCCGCCCACCCCTGCAGCAGGTCGATGTCGCCCGACCGCGCGGTCAGGGCGGTCGCGCGCAGACCGTCGTCGGAGACGGGATGCAGGACGATCGTCAGGCACTCGGGATTCCACTGCGTCTGCTGGCGCTCGTTGATCGCACCGTCGAAGAACGGCTCGTGGCGCAGACACAGCCGCCGCACCGGCTCCTGCTCGGCGACCGCCGCCGCGATGTCGGCGGCGAGCGGCAGCGAGACCGCGGCGTAGGTCGGAAAGAAGCGCTCGACCGCGACGTACAGGCTGAGCCGGTCGGCCCATCCCTGAGCGATCTCGACGAGCTCCTCGCGCGTCCCGTGGAGGGTCAGCGCGAACGCCGTCACCTCCGGCAGAAACGGGTTGGGTTCCGCCATGCGACCATCGTAGGGTGCGTCTCGCGAAGTTCCTTGCCCACGCAGGTGTCGCCTCGCGTCGTGGCGCGGAGGAGATCATCCGCGACCGCCGCGTCACCGTCGGCGACCGGGTCGTGACCGATCCCGCGCTCGACGTCGACGTCGACAGCGGCGTCGCGGTCGACGGGCGCTACCTGCAGGGCGCCGAGGAGCGCATGGTCTTCGTCGTGCACAAGCCGCCCGGCGTGCTGTCGACGGCGCGCGACGCGCACGGCCGGCGGACGGTCGTCGACCTCGTGCCGGCGCGCGGCGCGCGGCTGTACCCGGTCGGGCGCCTGGACGTCGACAGCACCGGCCTGATCCTCGTCACGAACGACGGCGACCTCGCACAGCGCCTGACGCACCCGTCCTTCGAGGTCCCGCGAACGTACCGCGCGACCGTGCGTCCCGCGCCGGTCCCGGAGCACGCGCTGCGCACGCTGCGCGAGGGCGTCGAGCTCGACGACGGCCGCACGCTGCCGGCGAAGGTCCGCCAGGTCAAGGCCGGCGTGCTCGAGCTGACGATCCGCGAGGGGCGCAACCACCAGGTCAAGCGGATGTGCGAGGCCGTCGGCCATCGCGTGCAGACGCTGCAGCGCGTGCGCTTCGGCGCGCTACGCCTCGACGACCTGCCCGTCGGCGCGCACCGGCGCCTGAAGGGCTCGGAGGTCGAGGGACTGCGTCGCGGCGACTGGTCGACGAGCGACGCCGAGCCGCCTCCCGCGCAGGCCGCGCCGCGCGGGCGTCCGCCCGGCCGGCCGAAGCGATCGCACGTCAAGTAGGCGGCCCGTCCCGCGACGGCCCGTCGCCAAACGAACCACTAGAGTCGCGCCGCATGCGCCTGTTCGCCCTGCGTGGAGCCTCGTCGGTGAACTGCAACGAGGCCGACGCCATCATCGGCGCGACCGAGTGGCTGCTGCGCGAGATCCTCAAGCTCAACGACCTGCACCCGTCGGACGTCGTCAGCTGCATCTTCACGCTGACCGATGACCTCGACGCGGAGTTCCCGGCGAAGGCCGCGCGCAACATGGGCTTCTCGCAGGTGCCGCTGCTGTGCGCACGCGAGGTGCCGGTTCCCGGCGCGCTGCCGCGCGTCATCCGCGTGCTGATGCACTACCACGCGCCCGACGCGCACGTCGCGCGGCACGTGTACCTCGGCGAGGCGCGGGCGCTGCGCGAGGACCTGCAGGGCGCTCAGTAGCCCCGGCCGCGCACGTCGTGCGCGCGGCCGTGCGCGAGCCGCGCGCCGACTGCGCCACAATCACCGCATGGCGATCGAGTTCTCCGAGCGCATCCGGCGCATCCCGGTCTATCCGGTCGCGGGCGGCTACTCGCTCGGCGACGACGTCGCGATGCTCGCGTCCAACGAGTCGCCCGACCCGCCGCTGGCGGCGGTCGTCGCCGCGGCGCAGCGCGCCGTGGCGGGCGCCAACCGCTATCCGGATCCGTCCAACTCGGCGCTCAAGCGCGCGCTGAGCAACCGCTACGGCGTGCCGGCGGCGCGGATCGCGATCGGCAACGGCTCGTGCGACATCCTGCTCGCGGCCGGCGAGGCCCTGCTGGAGCCCGGTGCCGAGCTCGTCCACGCGTGGCCGTCGTTCAGCGTCTACCCGCACCTCGCGGCGGCCTCCGGCGCGACCGCGATCACGGTCGACCTCGACGACGACCAGTGCCACGACCTCGACGCGATGGCCGCGGAGATCACCGCCGCGACGCGCCTGGTGATCGTCTGCAACCCGAACAACCCGACCTCGACCGCGCTGGCGTTCGACGAGATCGCCGCGTTCGTCGAGCGGGTGCCGCGCCACGTCGCGGTGATCGTCGACGAGGCCTACTGCGAGTTCAACCTGCTCGACGACCCCGACACGACGCTCGACCTGCTCGCACGCCACTCCAACCTCGTCCTGCTGCGCACGTTCTCGAAGGTCTACGGCCTCTGCGGGCTGCGCGTCGGCTTCGCGCTGTGCGGCAGCGAGGACTTCCCGCGCGCGGTCGACCAGGTGCGCCAGCCGTTCTTCGCGAACGTCGCCGCGCAGGCCGCGGCGGTCGAGGCGCTCAAGCACCAGGACGCCGTCGCCGATCGCGTCGAGCGTGCGATCGTCGCGCGCGTCGAGATCGAGTCCGGCCTCGAGGCGCTCGGCATCGAGCCGCTGCCGTCGCAGGCGAACTTCTGCTGGTTCGACCTGCCGCAGGACGCCGACGAGGCGGCGGTCGTCGCCGGCCTCGCCCAGCGCGGCGTGCTCGTCCGCGCCGGCGGCGCGCTCGGGCGCGACGGCGCGCTGCGTGTGACCTATGGCACACCCACGCAGAACGCCAGATTCCTCGACGCGCTGGCCGCCGTGCTCTAAGGTTGGCCGTCGAATGAGCCGCACGAGCGACCGCACCCGTACCTCCTTTGCGTTCGCTCGTCGCTATTTCGCCTGGCGATTTATCTAGGCGCTCGGCTCAGCACCCGCATCTTCCGTCCCTCTCGCCGAGCGCCATGCAGGACCCCCGTCTCCAGGCGTCTCCTCGAAAGGACTTTGAAACGATGAACGGCATGACCCCGGTGCTCCGATGATGACCCCGCTGACCGCCGCCGAGCTGGCGTCGGGCGTTCGCGACCGCCGCATCGAGCGCGTCTCGTCGCTGACGACGCCGCAGGCGCTGATCGAGCAGCTGCCGCTCGAGCCGTCGCTGGCAGAGGTCGTCGTGCAGGGCCGCGCCGACACGCACGCGATCCTGCAGGGCACCGATGACCGCCTGCTCGTCGTCGTCGGACCGTGCAGCGTGCACGACGCCGACGCCGCGCTGGACTACGCCCGCCGGCTGAGCGTCAAGGCCGCCGACCTCGACGCCGACCTGTGCGTCGCGATGCGCGTGTACTTCGAGAAGCCGCGCACGACGACGGGCTGGAAGGGCCTGATCAACGACCCGCACCTCGACAACTCCGGCGACGTCGACTTCGGCCTGCGAACGGCGCGCGCGCTGCTGCTCGAGGTGCTCGCGCTCGACCTGCCGATCGGCTGTGAGTTCCTCGACCCGATCACGCCGCAGTACATCTCCGACACGGTCGCCTGGGGCGCGATCGGCGCGCGCACGACCGAGAGCCAGATCCACCGCCAGCTCGGCTCGGGCCTGTCGATGCCCGTCGGCTTCAAGAACCGCACCGACGGCAACGTCCAGGTCGCCGTCGACGCCGTGCGCGCCGCGGCGGCGAAGCACTCGTTCGCGGGCGTCGACTTCAGCGGCACCCCGGCGATCCTGCACACGGCCGGCAACCCCGACGGCCACGTCATCCTGCGCGGCGGCGACGGCATGCCCAACCACGATCCGGCGAGCGTCGCGGCGGCGCTGGCCAAGCTGCGCGCGGCGGGCCTGCCCGAGCGCGTCGTGATCGACGCGTCGCACGCCAACTCGGGCAAGGACCACCGCCGCCAGCCGGGCGTCGCGGCCGAGATCGGCCAGCAGGTCGCGGCCGGCAGCCACGCGATCGTCGGCGTGATGCTCGAGTCGTTCCTCGTCGCCGGGCGCCAAGCCCTCGTCGACGACCAGGCGCTGACCTACGGCCAGTCGATCACCGACGCCTGCATCGACTGGGGCACGACCGTCGACGTGCTCGACGGCCTCGCCGCAGCCGTGCGCGCCCGCCGCGCGAGCTGAGAGCCCGGCGGCGATGCGCGTCGCGCTGCTCGGCGTCGGCCTGATCGGCGGCTCGATCGGGCTCGCCGCGCGCGAGCGCCTCGGCGCCCACGTCGTCGGCTGGAACCGCAGCCCGGCGGCGCTCGAGACGGCGCTCGCCGGCGGCGCGATCGACGAGGCCGTGTCGTCGCTGGCGCAGATCGGCGAGGCCGACGTCGCGATCGCATCGGTGTCCGTCGACGCGCTCCCACGGGCGGTGCGCGACCTCTGCGACGCGCTGCCCGACGCCGTCGTCACCGATGTCGGCTCGACGAAGCAGGCGCTCGTCGACGCCGTCGACCGCGCGAACTTCATCGGCGGCCACCCGCTCGCGGGGGCCGAGTCGACCGGCGTGGCGTTCGCCCGCGCCGACCTCTTCGCGGGTGCGACGTGGTACCTGACGCCGACTGCGCGCACCGAAGGCGTGCGCTACGAGCGCCTCGCGCGCTTCGTCGCTGGGCTCGGCGCCGTGCCGACCGCGATCGCGCCCGCCGACCACGACCGCCTGATGGCGGCGGTCTCGCACCTGCCGCACGTCGTCGCGAACCTGCTCGTCGCGCAGGCCGCGGAGGCGCTGGGGGGCGAGACGCCGCCCGCGACCGGTCCGAGCTTTCGCGACGCGACGCGCGTCGCGGGCGCCAATCCCGAGCTGTGGGGGCAGATCTACCGCGCCAACAAGGACGCGCTCGGCGGGCAGATCGACGAGCTCGTGCGGCGCCTGGGGGAGGTGCGCTCGCTGCTGGACGCCGGCGGCGACCTCGCCGCCTGGCAGGCGCAGGCCGCCGGCCAGCGCGCGGCGCTGCTGGAGGTCGGCCTGATGGGCGGCACGGCGCGCGAGATCCGCGCGTCGGTGCCCAACCGGCCGGGGGTCGTCGCGCAGCTCGCGCTCGCGCTCGGTCGCGCCGGCATCAACATCACCGACATGTCGCTCGCGCCCGAGGCTGACAACAGCACGGGCATCGTCGGACTGTGGGTGCGCGAGGCCGACGCGCGGCGCGCGATCGAGCTCGTCGCCGAGCTCGGGTATCCGGCGGCATGACGGCGCTCACCCGGCCGGGGTCGAGGCACTCGGAGGACGACCGATGAGCGACGCCTTCTTCGCACCGGCCGCGGCAGCGCTGCGCGGCAAGGTCACCGCGCCGCCGGACAAGTCGATCTCCCATCGAGCCGCGCTGCTCGCGGCGATGTCCGACGGCGAGTCGCGGATCGCCAACTACCTGCACGCGGAGGACACGACGTCGACGCTGAACGCCGTGCGGGCGCTGGGGGCGTCGGTCGACGTGCTGGCGTCGGGCGACGTCGTCGTGCGCGGCGTCGGCCTGGCGGGCGCGCGCGAGCCGGAGGCGGCGATCGACGTCGGCAACGCCGGCACGCTCATGCGCCTGCTGCCGGGCTGGCTCGCCGGGCAGGAGGGCCGCGCGTTCTCGCTCGACGGCGACGCGTCGATCCGCCGCCGGCCGGTCGACCGCATCGCCGAGCCGCTGGAGCGGATGGGCGCGCTGATCGAGCCGACCGACGGGCGCTACCCGCCGTTGCGCGTGCGCGGCACGGCGCTGTCGGCGATCGCGTACGTGCTGCCGGTCGCGAGCGCGCAGGTGAAGTCGTGCGTCCTGATCGCCGGCCTGTCGGCGCGCGGCACGACGACCGTCACCGAGCCGCAGCCCAGCCGCGACCACACCGAGCGGATGCTCGCCGGCGCCGGCGTCGCGCTGTCGCGCTCGGGCGCCGACGTCAGCCTGTCGCCGCCGGCCGCGCTGCAAGCGCAGAGCCTGCGCGTACCCGGCGACCTGTCGTCGGCGGCGTTCGTCGTCGCGGCGGCGGTGCTCGTCGGCGGGTCGCGCGTGCTCGTGCGCGACGTCGGCGTGAACTGGACGCGGATCGGGTTCCTGCGGATCCTCGAGCGGATGGGCGGCGTCGTCGTCGGCGCGCTCGAGGAGGTCCCGGTGGACGGCACGCCGATCGCCGTCGCCGATCCGATCTGCGACCTCGACGTCGTCGCCGGGCCGCTGCGGGGCACGACCGTCGAGGCCGCCGAGGTGCCGCTGGCGATCGACGAGCTGCCGCTCGTCGCGCTGCTGGGCGTGTTCGCGGAGGGGGAGACGGTGGTGCGCGGCGCCGCGGAGCTGCGCGTCAAGGAGACCGACCGCATCGCGGGGGTGGTCGACGGCCTGCGCGGCCTCGGCGCGACGATCGAGGCGACCGACGACGGGTTCGTCGTCACGGGCACCGGCGCGTTGCGCGGCGGGGTCGTCGACGCGTGCGGCGATCACCGCATGGCGATGCTCGGCGCCGTCGCGGGGCTGGCGTCGCGCGAGGGCGTGCGGGTGGTGGGGATGGAGGCGGCGGCGGTGTCGTATCCGGCGTTCGTGGAGGATCTCGCGCGGCTGGGCTGAGGGGGGCGAAGTTCGTGGGCTCGGCGCCTATGTCGGTTGATGGTCGACACGAGAGGGACGGTCTACGATGAACGCCATGGTGCAGGTCGAGCAGCGCATGACCGCGGACGAGTACCTCGCCGCGCCGGACGACGGGCGCAGGACGTGGCTGGTCGACGGTGAGGTCGTCTTGAACCAGCCCGGCAACCTCCATCAGGTCGTGCTGCTCGACCTCATCGTGGTCTTGACCGGCTGGGCATCGCACGCTCGCGGTCGTGGGCGGGTCTCACTGCCGCTCGACGTCAAGCTCGATGAGTGGAACGTCTTCGGTCCGGACGTCATGTGGTACGCCGAAGCCCGCGTACCCGGGCGCCACGACCCGCGGCCCTATGCCGTCCCCGACCTCGCGGTCGAGGTGCGCTC
>JAWVGK010000311.1:0-12771 GCA_033855155.1 Solirubrobacteraceae bacterium
TCGAGGTCGACCACGTCTACGGGGTCGAGGTGCTGGCGTCGGGCACGACCGAGATCACGTTCACGTTCAGCGGCAAGGCGCGTACGGCGTGGGCGGAGAACGAGGTCATCGTCCACGTCCTCGACGGCTGGGACGTGCTGCCGCCGCGCACCGGCAGCGGCACCTGGCGCGGCGGGTACTGAGCGGGCGGCACCTTTGCTCTGCGAGTCAGAGCAGCTGCACCTCGAGCGCGAGCTCTACCCGCGTGCGCTGGCGGCGGCGGGCGAGCCGGACACGCCGCGCAACCGGCAGATCGCCGCCAGCGACTACTGGCTGTTCCTCGAGCTCGGCGCCGGCAGCGACGCGGACGCGACGGCGGCGCTCGTGCGCGGCCTGCGCTCCTGCGACGCGCCGCGGTAGCCAGGATCGCCACCAGGCGCCTGACGGCCGGCGAGCAGGTGTGCGAGGTCGCCACCAAGGTGGGCCGCGGGCACGGCGCGGGAGGGCGATGCTGCAATCACCGATCACCCCACGCGACAGGAACCACCCGATGACCTTCACCGACACCATCCGCAGGACCATCTCGCTCGCGGCGCTCGGCGCCGTCACGACCGCGGCCGCGCTCGGCGCGCCGGCCTCGGCTGCCACGATCGGCACGCCCGAGGTGCTCGGCCCGGGCCAGAACCTGCCGATCGACGTGCCCGCCTACCGCGAGCCCGCCGACAACAGGATCAGGCCGAACTACCGCCTCGTGCGAGTGCACGTCGACGTCGATCGCGGCGAGCGTGCATCGGTCGTCATGCGCGCGCCGAAGGGCTTTCGCGCGATCACGATCGCGCTCGGCGACGGCCACCAGCTCGGTGCGCGCGTCGACGACCCCGACTACTCCGGCAAGCGCTCGGTGCGCGTCAAGGTGTACGTCAACCCGACGGTCGTGAAGGGCAAGACCGGCCACGGCACGGTCTACCTCTGGACGCACCGCGCATAGGAACCCGCCGGCCGGGGCGGCTCACGCAGGCATGCCGTGCGCAAGCCGCCCCGCCGTGCGCTCGAGCGCCCGCGCGCGACCTCGCGGCGGCAGACCTTCCGGCCTGCGGGCCCCGCCTTGCCGACGCCGAGGCCTCAGCCTCGGCGGGCGCGTCGCGTCGTCGTCTTCGCGCCGAACGCCTGCGGGTTGCCGCAGACGCGGAAGCCGTACCTACGCAGGCGGGCGTCCAGCGGCTTGGCGATCGTGCGCATCATGCGCTGCTCCGCCCTGACCGAGCGCAGCGCCTCGCGAAACGTCGCCTTGACGTCGCCGCGGCCGCTGACGCTCACGACGCGCTTCTGGCTGATCTTCTGCGCGCGCGCCGCCGACGCCAGCCGCACCGACAGCGCGACGATCTGCTTCGCCGTCGCGTCGGCAGGCGCTTCGAGTTGCACGAGCCCCGCACTGAGCTGGCGCGTGAACTCGCGGTACGCCGACGCCGCCTTCAACCGTGCCGCGGGGGACTGCTCGCGCCCCTCCGCCCGCACGCGCGGAAACCTCGCCGCCAGCTGCCCGCAGAGCCTGTCGCCGGCCGCGACGAAGCGCTGCTGCTCGCTCGGCGCGCCGCCCGCCACGGGCGCGCGCGCGTCCCCGCACGCGCCGACGAGCGCGGCACACACGAGGGTTGCGACCAGCAGCACGCGCGGCATCGGTGGACGAACCTACCCGCCGACCGGCCGAGCAAGCGCCGCCCTTGCTGCGGGGCGCCGGTTCTAGAAGATCGCGTACGTCCGCGTCACGCGGCCAAGCGCGCTGCCGAACAACAACGCGTCCAGCCCCGCCTGGAAGTCCATGCCGATCTGGCGAATCTCGGCAAAGAGGTCAGACCGATCGCGGCTCTCGAACGTCACAAGCTTCAATTGCTCTCGAACCTCGCGCTGCTGGATCAGCGCGAGCCAGCGGTCGTATGCGTCGGGTGTTCGCGCACCGGACTCCTCGACCGCGGCGTAGAGGAAGGCAGCGGCCAGGCGATCCACCGGGGCCGCGTCGAACCAGCTCTGCAGGAAGCCCGGCATCTCCGATGCGTCCCGCAGTTGGCAGAGCAGCACGGTGACCAGCCCACCGGCGAACAGGAGCTTGCGCGACGTGCGCAACTTAGCGTTGCGCGTGGCCCATTTCGGATCGTCGGCGCCGGCCGTGCCCTTTCCTTCGAAGTCGACGCAGATCGTCCGCCAATAGCGAACCAGGTCGTTCAAGAGGAAGCGCGGCGGTCGATATGACTTCACCCCCTGGTGCAGGTACCGCGCCAGGATGTCTGCGACGGCGCGTGACCGCACATCGCCGTGCAGCTCGCGCGACTCGAGCAGCAGCAACATCCGCCGCGTGAGGTTGGTGTTGGTGTCCGCGTCCAACCCGATGTTGGTGCTGAGCTCACCGACGTCGAACGGCAGGCCGAAGATGTCCTGTGACCCGGGACGGCGCCGCTCGGAGCCCAAGGCTGCGCCGGCCGCGACGACCTCCCGGCAGACGTCACGGTCGTAGGCCGCGAACGGCCTGCCGACAAGAACGGCCCAGTCGTCGTCGCTGCCGTCTGTCAGTTCGCCGCGCGCCCACGACCCGAAGACGCATGTCGACACATCGGGCATGGCGGCGTGCTGGTCGAGCCTCGTGGTCCGTTCGGCGACACGTCGCTCGGTCCGATCGCGGGCGGCTTCCAGCGCCGCAAAGCTCGCTCCGGTCCGCTCTGACAGACGAACGAGCGCACCCGAAGGATCGTCTAGGAGGGTGGCGCTTCCAGGATCCACGGCACGTCCGCGCACCTGCGAAGCAGGTCGGAGAACAGGGCCTCGTCGTCTCTCGTCAGCGGCACATGGTGTTGTTGCTCGTCCAGCGAGCTGACGTGAACGTGGCTCAAGCGCGTGGCGAAGCTCGACAGCAGCGCAGATCCCACCTCCATGCTCGGATCGACCGCCTTCGCGTGGGCTACGTCGAAGCAGAAACGCGCCTCGGGCAAGGCGGCAAACAACGGCTTGAGGTCCCGCACGGTCTGGCCGTCGTGCTTGCGCGCGTCCATGTTCTCGATCACCAACCGCCGGCCCAACGCGGCGTACGGCGCCACATCCGCCATGGAATCTGGATGCAGAACGATGGCCGACACCCACGGCGGCAGCCCGCAGAGCTGGTCGACGAGGTCTAAGTCTGGGATGGACCGGTCCTTCGTGGGGCCGTGCACGCTGACGAAGTGAAAAGGCAGGCGTGAAGCCGTCGCAAGGTAGTCGAGCAGCCCAGGCAGCTCCTCCTCGGACAGCGCCGAGAGCTCGATCGCAGAACTCGACGTCTCGGCGGCGCGCGCGACGAGGGTGGCCCAATCGCCACGGTCGTCGACCATGTAGCCGGTCGAGCACCCGACGATCGTATGCGCCCCCAGGACGCTCGAAGAGGAGTACGCAACGACGGCACCATTCCGTTCTTCACGCTACAGGCGTAAGCGAGCCCCGAGCCAGATGGCGACGATCCGTCTCGCCCCCCGCGCCCACTTTGCGGACAGGGCGACTGTGTCAGCGAACACATGTTCGCATCATAGCCGAGGGATCGGATGAGCCAAGCCGATCCTGCGGCGTCGCGACGCCGCTACAAGCTGCGCAGGTCCAGCGGCATCGGCGCACCGGCCGGCAGGGCGGGCGGCGAGGCGCCTGCCGCGCCGACGGTGCGCGCGGCGACGACGGCCGCGAAGCGGGCGGCATCGACGACGAGGTCCTCGCGCGCGAGCTCGTCGCGGCCGAGGCCGTGCGAGCTCCACCAGGCGAGGAAGCCGCCGCTGAAGGCGTCGCCGGCGCCGATCGTGTCGACGACGTCGACCGGGACGGGCGCGACGTGCGTGTCGCTGCGCGGCGAGACGATCGTCGCGCCGGCGGGGCCCTGCGTCAGCAGCACGATCCGCGGGCCGTGGTCCAGCAGCGCCCGCGCGGCCTCGGGCGCCGGCCGCCGCGGGTCCAGCCACGCGAGATCCTCCTCGCTGACCTTCACGAGGTCGGCCATCTGCAGGACGTGTTCCAGGCGCGCGCGGTAGACCACCGGAGCGTCGATCACCCACGGTCGCACGTTCGGATCTACGACGACCATCGTGCGACCCGCCAGGCGCGCGACGACCGCCTCGAGCGCGGCCGCCAGCGGCTCGAGCACGAGCCCGAGCGTCCCGACGTGCAGCGCCGCGACCTGCACCGGCAGCGCCGCCAGCGCCGCGGCCGGCGTCAGGCCAGGCGCCGCCGTGCCCGCGGCGTAGAAGCTGTAGCTCGCGACGCCCGCGTCGTCGAGGCTCGCGAGCGCCAGCGTCGTCGGCTCGTCGGTGCGCTGCGTCGCCGACAGGTCGACGCCCGCGTCGGCGAGCATCCGCTCGTGCGTCGCGCCGAGGCGGTCGGTCGACAGGCGGCCGAGGTACGCGACCGGCTGGCGCAGGCGGCCGATCGTGCGAGCCGTGTTGAACGGGCCGCCGCCGGGATGTCCCGACAGCGAGCCGTCGCCCGCCGCGACGAGGTCGTACAGCGCCTCGCCGCCGACGAGGATCGGCGCGCTCGTCATGACGTCGCCACCGGCGCGGGAAGCTCGCCCGAGCCGCGCGCGACGAGCCGCGGCGAGAGCACGATCCGCCGCGACGGGCCGTCGAAGCCGTCCAGGCGCGAGAACAGCAGCTCGGCGGCGGCGCGCCCGAGCGCGAGCGGGTCCTGCGCGATCACGGTCAGGCCCGGCTCGACGACGTCGCCGAGCACGACGTCGTCGAAGCCGACGAGCGCGACCGACCGCTGCAGGCCGAGGTCGTGGATCGCGCGCACGGCGGCGATCGTGACGACGTTGCGGCTCGTGAAGAGCGCCGTCGGCGGGTCGTCGCCGAGCAGCAGCTCGCGCGTCGCCTGGCCGGCGTCCGTCGCCCGTGCCAGCGCGTCGCGCGCGAGCTCGGAAGCCGTGGCGAGGCCGTGGCGCGCGAGCGCCGACTCGAAGCCGCGCAGGCGCTCGCGGGCGGTGTAGAGGTCGGGGCGATCGCCGAGGAAGCCGATCCGACGGTGGCCCGCCGCGACGAGGTGCTCGACGGCCTGCGCGGCGGCGCCGGCGTTGTCGGTGAGCACGGCGTCGGCGTCGATGAACCGCCCCGGCCTGTCGACGAAGACGAGCGCCATGCCCGCCGCGCGGTCTCGCAGCAGGAAGCTGTGGTCGCCCGCCGACGGGGCGATGATCAGGCCGTCGACGCCGCGCGCGCCGAGCGACTCCGCGAGCAGGCGCTCGCGCTCGGGGCGCTCGTCGGAGCTGCCGGCGAACGTCAGCACGGCGCGCTCGCGGGCGACCTCCTCGACGCCGCGCTGCACGCACGAGAAGAACGGGTTCGCGACGTCCTCGACGATCAGGCCGATGCTCCCCGACAGCCCGTCGGCGCGGCGCAGCGCGCTCGCGGCCGCGTTGTGGCGGTACCCGAGGACCTCGACCGCGTGCCGCACGCGCGCGACGAGGTCGGCGCGCACGGTCGCGTCGCCGTTGACGACGCGCGAGACGGTGCTGAGGCTGACCCCCGCCAGCGCCGCGACCTGCTTCATCGTCGCGCGCCGCCCCGCCGTCTGAGAAATCGTTTCGCCAATGGATGGATCCATCCTAGAGCCCGCCCTTGTCGGATGCGACCATCCTACTGCCCGCGCTGCGACCGCCCGCACAAGCGTTGCCCCTGACCGCCTCGATGCCACGACGACGGGCCGCAGGGCAAGCAAACGTTCTCTCGGCGGCGACGGACGCCGCCGAGGGCCAATGCACGGCTGGGAGCTCGAGGATGACGGCGCTGAGATGGGCAGAGCGCGGTGCGCCGCCCCGAGTCTTACGAACTTCCACGACTGAGCCAGCCCGACTCTGGCGGGAGACCTCCCAAACCGGGATTCCGATGATGGAGCGAGGAGATCCCGACCCCCGGGAAGGCCGTCGAGTAGTGCGCGCTCCTTAACAGGATCATCGATGGCCTGTGACATGCCACACACAACGGTGAACCGGTGGTGATCGTGGGTTGACGGGCCCTCTGCCACTTGGGACATTCGGACTGCGGGGATGCAACCGTCAGAAGGTGGAGGACATGCCACAACCGAAGAGGCCCAACCTTCAGCCAGACCCCGTGGTCGATGCGCTCATTCCTGATCCCGCGCAGGGGCCGCCGCCCGGCACGACCGTGCTCCACGGGTACCTCGGCAAGAGCTCCACGGAGGGCGTGTGGAGGCTCTACCTCGATCCTTCGCTCAGCGAGTACGTCGAGATCCCGGAAACCGACATCCAGCATGCCGAGACGCTCCCGGACACGAGCGGCTCGAGCATCTGGGTCGTCAATTCAACATCGCTCAAGCACGTCCGCACGGAGACGCAGGACGTCCAGGCGGGGTTCCTCGGCGGGGATATCACCGACGAGCTGCTCGCTACGAGCCCAGCCGGCCCGGTCGGGGGACCGGGGGGTCCCGTCCCGACGCCGCCGATCTCGATCGCGGGACCGTGCCTCAGCCGCGTGGCGTGCCCCTCGGTGCAGGCCTTCTGCCCGAGCCAGGTCGACGCCTGCCCGACGCGCTTCAACTGCCCGTCCATTACGGATGTCTGTCCCACGAAGCTCAGCTGCCCCTCGATCACGGCGATCTGTCCCACGCAGGTCAACTGCCCGTCGATCACGAACATCTGTCCCACGCAGGTCAACTGCCCGTCGATCGCGACGATCTGTCCCACGAAGGTCAACTGCCCGTCGATCGCGACGATCTGTCCCACGAAGGTCAACTGCCCGTCGATCGCGACGATCTGCCCATCGCGCCTCGGCCCGTGCGTGAGCCAGGCGATCAGGTGCCCGTCGGTGACCACCGTATGTCCGACGATCGGCATTGCCTGCATCCCGACCCGGTTCGTGGCCTGCCCGACCGACGCGAGCTCGTGCCCGATCGCGTCCGAGACGTTCGTGTGCCCGACCCTCGGGCCGTGCCCGTCGATCGCCGGGTGCCCTACCGAGGGCTTCTGCGACCCGGGCGGCTTCGACCCCGGCGAGCAGTTCGGCGGCGGCGGAGTCGGCTAGGGGCCGGCGACGTCTCGCGTAGCACCTCAGTCCCCGGCCGCGCAGGCGGCCGGGGACGGTAGGTTCCTGCTCGTGGAGCAGGCGGAGGTCGTCGGGTACTTGCTCGAGCGCGGCCTGCTGGACGCCGCGTCGGTCGTCGACGGCGGCGTAGTCGTCCGCGACGCGTCGAGCCGCAACCGCAACTACATCGTCGAGCGCCGCGACGGGCCGGGCTTCGTGCTCAAGCAGGGCATCGGCCCGCTCGCCGTCGCGACCGTGCAGCACGAGGGGCACGTCTACGCGTTGCTGACAGCGGACGACAACGGGCTCGCATCGTGGCTGGCGCCGTTTCACGGCTACGACCCGGAGCGCGGCGTGCTCGCGCTTGGCCTCGTCGCCGACGGGAGCGACCTGCGGGCGCACCAGCTGCGGACCGGCGACTTCGCGGCGGACGTTGCCGCCGCGCTCGGCCGCGCGCTCGGTTCGCTACATCGTCGTACCGCGCTGTCGCGGCCCGCGACGGAGCCGCAGCGCGCGCCGTGGGTGTTGTCGCTGCACCGCCCCGACCTGTCGGTCTTTCGCGACGCGAGCGCCGCGGGCATCGAGCTCATCAAGATCGTCCAGCGGGCGGCGGGCTTCGCCGAGCAGCTCGACGCGCTGCGTGAGGGCTGGCTCGTGGCCGCGCTCGTGCACCACGACGTCAAGTGGGACAACTGCATCGTCTACGAGCGCGGCACCTCGGCGCGCACGAGCGGGCTGAAGCTCATCGACTGGGAGTCCGCCGATCACGGTGATCCCTCGTGGGACATCGGCTCGGCGCTGAGCCACTACCTGAGCTTCTGGCTGTTCTCGATCCCGGTCACCGGCACGACCCCGCCGGCGCGCTTCCCGCAGCTCGCCGAGCACCCGCTCGAGCGGATGCAGCCGGCGATGAGCGCGTGCTGGCATGCCTACGCCGGCGAGCTCGATCTCACCGGGGCCGACGTCGAAGAGCGGCTGGAGCGGACGGTCCGCTACGCGGCCTCGCGGCTCGTGCAGACGGCGTTCGAGGCCGCGCAGATGTCCGACCAGCTCACGAGCCCGCTCGTGCTGCACCTGCAGCTCGCACTGAACATGCTCAAGCGCCCGCGCGAAGCCGCCGTTCACCTGCTTGGCCTGCCCGCCGCCGGGGAGTCGGTGTGAGCAGCGCCTACCGCGACACCGTGGCCGGGGCGATCGGCGCGGTCACGCTCCTGTCACCGACGAGCTTCGCCTGGTTCGGCCGGCCGGTCGGCGTGCTGCCCGCCGACGTCGAGCAGGCGATGGACGCCGACAGCGCCAGGGCCTACCTCCTGCACGCGCTGCAGCTCCAGCTCTATGGCGACTGCTACTGCCGCGGCCGCGCCGGGCCATCGGACGACCACGGCGGGCGGGGACTCGCGCGCCGGCCCGAGTCGTTCATCGAGACGCTCGCCGAGGCCAACACCGGAACCGGCTCGCGCGAGCCGGGGTGGCACGTGGTCTCGTCGAGCGAGGAGCAGCTCGTCGTCCAGCGCAACGGGCTGTCGCTGTGGATCGCGCCCGGCGACGTCGTCGAGCGCGCGGACGAGGACCTGCGGCCGGGCGCGCACGTCCACGTCCGCCTGCCCAACGAGCTGCGCAAGCTCTCGCCGGGCTTCTACATGGTGCTCGGCGACGCTGGCTTCGAGACCGAGCAGCCAACCCCGATCCTGCGCTTCTACTGGCATCTCGCGAGCGACACCGCCCCGCGGCTCGTCCATGCGCTGACCTCGCGGCTCAACAAGGCACGGCTGCAGTTTCGCGCAAAGGTCGTCAACGACCCGGCGCGCTACACGCGCTGTGACGCCGGGGTCCTGTACGTCCACCGCGACGACTACGAGGCGGTCGCGCCGATGGTGCGCGCCACCTATCGCCAGCTCGCCGGGGGACTGCGCCCGGCCACCCCCGCCTTTGCCAAGCGGCTGGCGCCGGGCCTGGCTGTCGCCGAGGATCCGGGCGACGGCGACAGCTTCGGCATGCATCGCGTGCGCCTGCTCGCCGAGGGCATCGTCGACGCGCACGAGCGCGGACTCGCGGACGTCGCCGCAGCGATCGGCGCGGTCGCCGACCGGTTCGCGCGGGCCGGGCTCGACCTCGACGCGCCGTACGTCAACGCCGGATCGCCTGATCGCTACGCGCTATGAGCGACTACGTCGAGGTCGCCGCAGGGATCGGCCGGCGGATCTGCGAGCAGGCGTTCTGGCACGACGGGCGCTGCAACTGGGTCGGCGCGCTGCCCGACGAGAACGCGTACGGGCAAACGATCATCAACTACGCGGCGCTGGGCCCCGACCTGTACGGCGGCACGAGCGGCGTCGGGCTCTTCCTCGCGCAGCTACACGCCGTGACCGGGGATCCCGCCGCGCGGAGCGCCGCGCTGGGAGCCCTCCGTCACGCCCGCGCGCACGCGGCCGACCCGGGTCAGCCCTCGGGCCCGGGGCTGTACGCAGGGCGTGTCGGGATCGCGCTGGCGCACGCTCGCGCCGGCGCGCTGCTCGGCGACGAGGAAGCGGTGACGGGCGCCGGCGCGCTGCTCGTCGACCTCGCCCCCGACGCCGAGTTCGACCTCATGACCGGCAACGCGGGCACGATCGTCGGCCTGCTGGCGCTCGCCCGTCTGCTCGGAAGCGACGACCTGCTCGCCAGCGCGCACGACTTCGGACGTCGCTTGCTCGCCGACGCGCAGGCCGACGACGCTGGCGTCTCGTGGCAGGCACCCGCCCAGCCGCATCGCCGCAACCTCACCGGGCTGTCGCACGGCGCGGCCGGCGCCGCGATCGCGCTGCTCGAGCTGTGGAACGCCAGCGGCGAGCCCGCCTACCGCGACGGCGCGCAGGCGGCGCTCGCGTACGAGAGCGCGCTGTATGACCCCGCCGCCGGCAACTGGCCCGACCTGCGAAACGACGACGGGACCTCGTTTGCCACATTCTGGTGCCACGGCGCCCCCGGCATCGCGCTGGGGCGACTACGAGCAGCCGAGCTGCTCGGCGACGACGTCTGCCGCGCGGACGCGCAGCTCGCGCTCGCGACGACGCAGCGCGCCGTGGCCGCCGAGCTGGGCTCCGGCGCGGGCAACTTCTCGCTCTGCCACGGCCTGGCGGGCAACGCCGAGGTCCTGCTCGAGGCCGCGCGCCACGGCGCGGACGAGGACGGCCGCCGCGACGAGCTCGTGCGAGCCGTTGCCGACGCCGGCATCGAGCGTCACGTGCGCCACGCGGTCCCGTGGCCGTGCGGCACGTTCGAGGGCGAGACCACGAGCCTGTTCCTGGGACTCGCGGGAATCGGGCTGTTCTACCTGCGACTCGACGACCCGGCAGTGGACTCCGTCCTACTCGTCGAGCCCTGAGCGCAGCCGTCGCCCGGGCTGGCTGCGCCTGGGACGCGAGCGCAACGGCCGCGGTCTCTGCCGCCGGAGCGCGATTCGATCTGTCGGGACCGCATCCCGAGCTTCGGAGGCGGAGGAGGGAGCTGGCGGCTGAGGCAGGCTTGGAATGCGGAGGTGGGAACTGCTGTGCGCGGGACGAGTCGACCCAGGGGTGCATCCTGATCTGCGCGTTGACCGTCCAGCGTCGTACGGCGCCCAAACGGATGGTGGCCGCGCCGGCGGGCTGCGGGGAGCCCCCTGAGCGGCGCTCGTCGGGCGCAATGGACCGTCAGACAAGACCGCGGGCCAGGTCGATCATGCGCCCGAGCACGCGGTCGGCGTCGACCCGCAGGCCGTCGTGGTGTAGCTCGTTCGTCAGCCACGGCCGCAGGCCGCGGATCTGCGCGGCCGTCTGCTCGGAGAAGGATCGCTCGACGTACATGTCCTCGGCGTAGATCGCGGCGGCCACCGGGACCTCGTTGGCGGCGAGCCGGTCCTCGTCGTACAGGCGCGGCCAGTCGTGCTCGGCGAGCAGGTGCGCCGCGTCGCGCAGCGGCGCCAGCGCCGCGTACTCGTCGAACATCCACGGGTACACGTGCTCGCCGGTGAAGAGCTCGGGCTCGGTTTCGAGCTCGCCGGGCAGCACCCGCTGCGCCGACCAGCGCGTCGTGCCGCCGTCGGCCCAGCATGCCTCGTGCAGGACCGCGTACAGCGGGGTGCGCGCGAACGACAGTTGCGCGTCGACGTCGTGCAGGAACGCCGGCGAGTCGGCCGGCAGCTCGAGCACGTAGTGCAGGCGCTCGGAGCCGGCGCTCGTGCCGAGCATCGCGCCGAGCTGGCGTAGCCGGCGCGAGCTCAGGCGGTCGCCGCCGGGCAGCCGCAGGTCGCCGGCCCGCAGGCGCTCGTGCAGCGCGCGCACGCGCTCGCGGTCGCCGGGGTAACGCTCGTAGTAGCGCCTGCTCGCCGCCAGCGTGCGGGCGTACGTCGCGCGATAGACGTCGTCGATGCGCTGCTCGCCGAGCGGCGGCAGGCCGCCGGTGACGAACGCCTCGCGCAGGCCCTCGGGGGCCAGCGACAGGTAGCTGACGACGCACATGCCGCCGAAGCTCTGACCGAGCACGCTCCAGCGCTCGACGTCGAGGGCGCGCCGGATCCACTCCGCGTCGCGGACGATCGAGTCGGCGCGAAAGTGCGTCAGCCGTTGCGCCTGCTCGGCGGCGTCGAGGCCGGCGAGGGCGCCGACCGGCGTCGAGCGGCCGGTGCCGCGCTGGTCGAGCATCAGCACGCGGAAGTCCCCCAGCGCGCGCTTCAGCCAGCCGGGGGCGCTCGGGTTGCCCGTCGGGCGCGCGGCCTCGTGCCCCGGTCCGCCCTGCAAGAACAGCAGCAGCGGGCGGTCCAGGCCGTCGAGATCGGCGACCTCGCGCGCGAAGATCGTGATCTGCTCGCCGTCGGGCTGCGCGTGGTCCAGCGGGACGCAGAACTCGTGCTCGACGAGGCGCAGGCCCGCAGCGCTGAAGGTCACGGTCATGGCGCGATTGTGCACGACCGGCGCCGCCGCGTCCGGCCGCCCGTGCGAACGGGGTTCAGGCGGCGGCGTAGTCGCGGAGTTCGTGGTGGCGTTGCAGGCGGGCGATGCTGCGTGCGCGGATCGGGCCGATGCTGCCGATGGGCATGTTGAGGGTGCTGCTGATGTGGTGGTAGTTGGTGGTGTCGGTGGCGATGAGGGTCATCAGTTGGCGTTGGCGGGTGGGGAGGGTCGCGAGGGCGTGGTGCAGGATGTGTTGTTGTTCGGTTTGGAGGAGGTGGTGTTCGGGGGTGTCGTGGGTGGTGGTGGTGAGGTCGGGTTGGTCGGTGAGGTGTTCGCGGATGTGTGTTTGGAGGAGGCGTAGGGCTTCGCGGCGCATGGTGGTGGTCAGCCAGGCGGCGATGGCGTTGGGGTCGCGGATGGTGTGGAGGTGTTCGTAGAGCTTGATCCAGGTGCCTTGGATGGCGTCGTCTGTGTCGTGGGGGTTGAGGCGGTAGCTGCGGGCGATGGCGTTGAGCATGCGGTTGTGGCGGTTGATGAGGTGTGTCCAGGCGGTGTTGTCGCCGCTGCGGGCGGCGCTGATGAGGTCTTGCGGGTCGGGGGTGGGGCGGGGCGTGGCGGCGGTGGGCATGGGGGCCAGCCTCCGCGGAGGTCCTTGCAGCCCCCTTGCAGCCGGGCAACAACCCTTGTTGGCGCTCCCATGACGAGGTAGCTTCGGCCGGAGGTCCCATGGATTTCCAGATCCTCGGCCCGATCGACGTCCGCAACGCCTCCGGCGCCGTGGCGCTGGGGGGCAACAAGCCCCGCGCGGTGCTCGCCGTCCTGCTGCTGCACGCCAACGAGGC
>JAWVGK010000312.1:0-3377 GCA_033855155.1 Solirubrobacteraceae bacterium
GAGTCGATGGCGGTGGCGGTGGCGTCGCGGCGTGGGTCGGCGGAGGCGGCCGCGGCACGCGGCGCGGCGTGGGCGCGGGCTCGAAGGCCAGCCGCCGGGACGTGTCGACGGATCGCGTAGCGACGTCGACGGTCACGCGCGGCTTCGCGGGCGCGACCGCTGGGGCGACCGATGCACGCACCGACGTCGCGCGTGCGCGCGCGGACTCGGTGGCGGCGACGCGGGCCTCGATCTGCAACGGCGTCGTCATGCCGCTCGGCGGATCCTCGAGCGGCAGCGGCTTGCCCATCAGGCTCGACGCCAGGGCGATCGCCACGACCGCGCCCGCGAGCACGGCGCTGGCGATGCCGAGGCCTGGGAGAAGTGTGCGCTGCGGTCTGCGGAACATGAGATCACGGGCGGGACCCATGGGCATTCATCGGCCGGAGGCGATGAACGGTTGAGGCCAATCCGTCCAGATACAGACTGTTATCGCTCGGCTGTGCCAGGCTAAGCCTGGCTAAGTGAGAACCATTTTCGATAAGCTCCCTCCGGTGCGCTGGCTCACCGATCCGCTCTCCGCGCCGTTCATGCAGCGGGCGCTGCTGGTGGCGCTGGCGCTGTCGGTCGCCGGCGGCCTGCTCGGCACCTGGATCGTCCTGCGGCGCCTGGCCTTCTTCGCGCACGCCGTCGGCAGCGCGACGTTCCCGGGCCTCGTCGTCGCCGGCCCGTGGGGGATCGCGCCGCAGCTCGCGGCCCTCGCCGCCGGCCTCGGCTTCGCCGGCATGCTCTCGCGCGCCACGCGCAGCGGCGCCACGAGCGCCGACGCCGCGACCGGGCTGCTGCTCGCCGGCGCGCTCGCGCTCGGCAGCGTGCTCGCGAGCGACGTCTACGAATCCGGCGCGGGCGTCGACCGCCTGCTGTTCGGGACGCTGTTGGGGCTCGGCGATGGCGACGTCCGGCTCGCCGTCGCCGTCGCGCTCGTCGCGGCCGCGGCGACGGCGGCGCTCGCACGGACGTGGCTCGCGACCGGCTTCGACCCCGCCGGCGCCCGCGCGCTCGGCGTCGCCGCCGCGCGCGGCGACTGGCTGCTGCTCGCGCTGCTCGCGGCGACCGTCGTCGCGGCGCTGCCGGCGGTCGGGGCGCTGCTCGTCAGCACGCTGCTCGTCGTCCCGGCCGCGACGGCGCGGCTGCTGACGACGTCGCTGTCCGCGCTGCTGTCGACGTCGGTGGCCGTGGCCGCCGCCGAGAGCATCGCCGGCCTGCTGCTCGCCTACCACCTCGACCTGCCGCCGGGCCCGGCGATCGCGATCGTCGGCGGCGCCGCGTTCGCGGGCGCGGCGCTCGCGTCGGCGGCGCCGTGGCGGCGCGGCGCGAGGGTCGTGACGTGAGCGCACGGGCGGCGCGGCTGGACGTCGACGGGCTCGCCGCGTCCTACGGCGCGGGCCCGCCGGCGCTGCGCGACGTGAGCTTCAGCGCGCGCGCCGGCCAAGCGGTCGCCGTGCTGGGCCCCAACGGCGGCGGCAAGACGACGCTCTTTCGCGCGCTGCTCGGCGAGCTCGGCACGGTCGCCGGCAGCGTCGCGATCGGCGGCGCCGTCGCGTACGTGCCGCAGACCGAGCGCTCGCGGCTGGACTTCCCGGTCAGCGCGCTCGACGTGGCGCTGATGGGCGCCTACGAGCGCACGCCCTGGTACCGGCGCATCGCCGCCCCCGACCGCGCGCTGGCGCGCGCGGCGCTCGAGCGCGTCGGTCTCGCGGAGCACGAGCGGCGGCGCTTCGGCGAGCTCTCGGGCGGCCAGCGCCAGCGCGCGCTCGTCGCCCGCGCGCTCGTCCAGGACGCGGGCGTGCTGCTGCTCGACGAGCCGTTCGCGGGCGTCGACTCGACGAGCGAGGAGGCGATCATGGGCATCCTCGACGGCCTGCGCGCCGACGGCCGCGTGCTGCTGATCGCCACGCACGACGTCGAGCAGGCGCGCCGCTGGGATCGCGTGCTGTGCCTGCGCGGCGCGCAGGTCGCCTACGGCCCGCCGGCGTCGACGCTGACCAACGCCGTGCTCGAGGCGACCTACGGCGAGGAGATCGTGATGCTCGACTGCGGCCACCGCGCGGTCGCGATCCAGCACCACGACCACGCCCACTGATGCAGATCCTGCACTCTGGCCTCCTGCAACGCGCGCTCGTCGAGATCGTCGTCCTCGGCGCGGCCTGCGGCGCGCTCGGCGTGTGGCTGCTGCACCTGCGCCACGCGTACGCGGCGGAGTCGCTCGCGCACGCGATGCTGCCCGGCCTCGTGATCGCGTCGCTGCTCGGGATCCCGCTGCTGCTCGGCGCGGGCGCGGGCGTGCTCGCGACGGCGGCGCTGATCGCGCTCGCGACGCGCGACGCGCGCGTCGGCTCAGAGGTCGCCGTCGGCGTGACGGTCACGACGGCGTTCGGCCTCGGCGCCGTGCTGGCGCTGTCGCCGGACGTCCCGGTCGGCCTCGACAAGCTGCTGTTCGGCGACCTGCTCGGCGCCGGCACGGCGGACCTGCTGGCGGCCGGCGCGCTCGCGCTGCTGATCGCGCTGGCGCTGGCGGCCGGGCACCGGCGCCTCGCGCTGACGGTCTTCGACCCGGTCGCGGCGCCGTCGCTCGGCGCGCGGCCGGCGCGCGTGGAGCTCGCCCTGCTGGCGCTGCTGGGCGTCGCGTTCGTCGCGGCCGTGCTGAGCCTCGGCAACCTGCTCGTGTTCGCGCTGCTCGTCGCACCCGCGGCCGCGGCGATCCGGATCGCGCACGGCGTGGCCTCGCAGCTGTGGCTGGCGGCCGGGCTCGGCGCCGGCGCCGGCCTCGTCGGCCTCGTCGCGAGCGCCGAGCTCGACGTCGCCGCGGGCGGCTCGGTGGCGCTGGCGGCGGTCGCGCTGTACGCGCTCGCCGCGCTCGCGCGACCGGCGGGCGGGCGCGGCGTCGGCGGCACGCGCCGCTCGCCGGTCGAGGCGCTCGGCGCCGGGCGCTGACTCGCGCCCGAGCGCGCCGAGCGCTCGCCTACGCTCGTGCGGTCGCCGCGCGCGTCGGCGCGGCGGGCTTGGCGCGCAGCCCGCCGTGGCGCGCCGCGCGCACGAGCCACGCGACCCCGCCGAGCAGCATCGCGAGGCTCGCGAGCTGCGCCTCGGTCAGCCCGGCCACCACGGGCTCGTTGCGGCGGATGAACTCGACGAGGAAGCGCTCGGTCCCGGACAGCAGCAGGTACCAGGCGAACAGCACGGCGGGTCGCACGAGGTCGCGCGCGCGCCACAGCCAGACGGCGCCTGCAGCCATCATCGCCAGGCTGAGCAGCTGCGCCTGCGTGAGGCCCGCGAGCACGGCGTCGTTGCGGCGCACGAACTCCACGAGGAAGCGCTCGGTGCCGGCCAGCAGCAGG
>JAWVGK010000313.1:0-16874 GCA_033855155.1 Solirubrobacteraceae bacterium
TGGCTCGCGGTCTGCACGACCGCACATGGCTGGGTTCACCGCACGACGTGGGACGCTCTGCGCAGCGCGCGACTGCTGGACCGTGCGGGCGCGCCGACGCGCCAGACGCCGATGCTGCTCGAGGAGCTGCTCGACGAGGCGCCGCCGGAACTGGCGCTGCAGGTCGAGATCAAAGCCTACGGGGATCCTGAGCTCGCGCGCGCCACGACGGCCGCGGCCGCGCGGGTCGTGCGCGCGCGGGCGGCCTGCGACCGCGTCGAGGTGCTGTCGTTTCACGTCGCGGCCTGCGAGGAGGCCGTGCGCCACGGCTTGTCGGCGCGGCTGGTGACGTGGGCGGACTATGCGCCGGACGCGCTTGCGCGCTGGGCGCGGCGCGCGGGCGTCGGGGGCGTCTGCGTGGAGCACTTCCTACTGCACCCCGCGCTCGTCGAACGCCTGCGCGGACATGGACTGAGCGTGTCGACGGGCACGATCAACGAGCTGGTGCTGGCCGCTCGCGCGGCCGCGCTGGGCGTCGATGCGATCACGTCCGACCGGCCGGCGGCCCTGCGTCGTGAGCTCACGGCGCAGGCGGCCGC
This sequence comes from Solirubrobacteraceae bacterium, assembly GCA_033855155.1. Lineage (GTDB taxonomy): Bacteria > Actinomycetota > Thermoleophilia > Solirubrobacterales > Solirubrobacteraceae > CADCVQ01. The sequence continues at coordinate 579 of JAWVGK010000313.1, forward strand.
CGCCTGAGCCGAATCCACCGCATATCGCGGCGTCTCGACGTCCACGACCTTCGGTGGCGGCGCCTGAGATATCCGCAGACCAGCAGCCGTCAGGCCGAGGATCGCATGACGGCGACGATCCGCGGGTGACCGTCGATCTGCACCTCGTCGACGATCTCGACGTCGTCGAGGCCGACGATCGCGCCCAGCCGGCGCAACCCCGCGGGAGGAAAGCCCCAGTACGTGAACTCGTCGCGGGCGTAGACGTCGCCCGGCTCCCGCACCTCGATCGCCGGCGTGTCGGCGGGCAGGGTCGATCCATAGGTCTCGAGCACGACTTCGCCGCCGGGGGTCAGCACGTCCGCGAGCGCCCGCAGCAGCGCCACCGGATCGGTCACGCGGTGCAAGATCCCGAAGCACAGCACGACGTCGAAGCGCTCGTCGAGGTCGCCGACGGCCTCGGCGTTCATCCGGTGGTACTCGACCTGCGAGCTCGTCAGGTCGGCGATCGCGCGAAAGCCCGCGGCGGCCGGCAGCGTGATGCCGAAGCGCGCCTGGACCCAGTCGACGTACTGCTCGTTGTCGACCGCGACGACGCGCCGGGCTCCGCGGTGCTCGGCGAGGAAGCTGTAGAAGCCGTCGAAGGCTCCCACGTCGAGCACGCTGCGGCCCTCGAAGCGCTCCGCGTCGAGCACCGCGAGGCGGTAGCCGTGGTCGCGTGCGATGCCCGGGGTGTAGATGCCCGGCGCCAGCGCGAAGGTGTGAAACCACAGGTCCACCGCGTCGCGAACGCGTTCGGCGTCTGCGGGTGCGGCGCCGATCGCGAACGCGTCGGCGACCAACCGCTCGGCCGGCGACGTCTCGGGGATCTGCTCCGGCTCGGACTGGTTGATGGTCAAGGCGTGGGCTCCGTCTACGCGACGTGATCAGGACAGCGCGACCTTATCCGGGATCCGCCCCGACCCCCTCCGCCGTGTGAGGCCGGTGGACCTGCGGCCGGCGCTCGGCCCAGCGCGCGGCCGGCTCGAGCGCGGCGCCGGCGATCGCGAAGGCGACGCCGAGCAGCGCCCATCCGGTCAACCCGTGCGTCAGGCAGAGCACCGTCAGCAGCGCCGGCGAGGCGGCGCGGGCTCCCGCCTGGCCCAGCGCGAGCAGCGCCTGGTATTGGCCGTGGGCGTCCTCCGGCGCTCGCCCGAACGACAGCCCGAACGCGCTCGCCGAGAAGAGGATCTCGCCGAGCGTGAAGGCGACCGCGAACGCCGCCAGCAGCGCGAGCGCGGGCACGAGCGCCACCTGCGCCGCGAACGCGAGCGCGACGACCGAGGCGAGCAGCAGGACGCCGGCCCGGCGCCCGGCACGTGCGGCGACGCGCGGCTGCTCGGTGCCGCGGCTGGCGCGCACCTGCAACGCCACGACGAGCACGGTGTTGACGACGACGACGGCGGCCGCGGTCCATGTCGGCGCGGCCGTGTGACCGGCGATCCACAGCGGCACGGCGAACGTGAGGATGTCGATGTGCAGCGCCAGGACGCTGAGCGCGAGGACGAGCCCGACGTACGGCGCGTCGCGCAGCGCCAGCAGCGCCGACGGGCGCTCCAGCGGCGCCGCGACCGCGGCGGCGGGCCAGCCGCCGCCGGCGAGCAGTGCGACGGTCGCGACGAACGTCAGCGCGTTCAGCGCGATGATCGCCGTGTAGGCCGCGTCGGTGCCGATCGCGAGGCCGATCGCGGCGAGGCCGGCGCCGGCCGAGATCCCGACGTTCGTCAGGCTGCGCAGGTGGGCGCGCAGCCTGACGCGATCGGCGCCGGGGTCGCCGACGACGGCGATCAGGGCGCCGCGCGCGGCGACCGCGCCGCGGTCGGCGGCGGTGTAGACGATCGCGAGCGCGAGGAAGGCCGCGAACGAGCGCACGAGCGTGAAACCGGCCATCGTCGCCGCCTGGACGAGCAGCAGCGCGACGTAGACGCGGCGCGCGCCGAAGCGGTCGGCGAGGACCCCGATGCCCAGCACCGCGGCCAGGCCGCAGAGGCCGGCGATCGCCAGGCCCGAGGCGAGCTGGCCAACCGACAGACCGGCGACGCGCGTGAAGTACAGCGCGCTCGCCGGCAGGTACAGGCCGCTGCCCGTCGTGTTGACGAGCGTCGCGAACGCCAGCCGGCGCGGTGCGCCGCGCGCGGGCAGCAGCACGCCGTCAGGCCTTCGACGCGGCCGGCCGGCGCGTCAGCCGACGCTGCGCCGCGAGCATCGCGGCGTCGTCGGGCGCGACGAGGTCGAGCACGGCGACCTCGTCGCCGAGGTCGCTCGGCCAGACGCCGACGACGCACGGGTCGTCGAGCAGGTGGGCGAGCTCTGCCGCGCGGCCGGGCGCCCAGGTCCAGCCGTGCACGGCGCCGCCCTGCGCGGGCTGCGCGGCGTCCACGGCGGAGGCCGCGCCCAGCTCGGCGAGCAGCAGCTCCTGCCAGACGTCGACGCCGCAGCCGCGCCGCAGCGTCCCGGCGACGCCGCCGCCGCCGGGCCGGCAGGTCAGCTCGCCGACGACGAGCCCGCCGGCGGTGTCGAAGCACTCGAGGTGCACGACGCCGTCGCGCAGGCCGAGCGCGGCGACGCTGTCGCGCGTGAGAGCTCGTACGGCGTCCGCGTCGGCTCCGTGCTGGTCGACGAGGCGCGAGCCGTTGCGCCGGCGCTCGCGCAGCAGCAACGGGGCGAAGTCCTCGCTGACCGCGCCCAGCAGCAGCTCACCGCCGCGCACGACCGCGTCGCAGTGCAGCTCGCGCCGCACGTCGACGAACGCCTCGACGCAGCGCGGCACCGGCGACGCGCCGTCGTCTGCGGCGAACGCCCCGGCGAGCGCGTCGAAGTCGTCCAGGCGTGTAGTGCCGACCGCGCCCGAGCCCAGCGCGGGCTTGACGACGACGGGCAGGCCGAGTCGCCGCGCCGCCCGCTTTAGCTCGGCGGCGTTGGCGGCGAGCGCGAAGTCCGCGACGGGCAGGCCGGCGGCGCGCAGCGCGCGCTTCATGGCGACCTTGTGCGCGAAGCGCAGCGCCTCGTCGGCGCCCTGGCCGCGCAGGTCGAGGTCGCGGCGCACGTGCCCCGCCGAGACGATGCCCTTCTCCGTCGCCGCGACGACGCAGTCCGGCGTGCGCCGTCGCGCGTGGCGGCGCGCGGCCGCGACGACCTGGCCGACGTCGCCGAGGTCGTCGACGAGCTCGATCGGCCAGCCGTCGTAGAGCCCGGCATAGCGCTCGCGCGCGATCACCGCTACGCCCACGTCCGCGGCCCGCAGCCGCTCGATGATCTCCGGCTTGTCGGAGCTCAGCAGCAGGACGCCGGCGGTCATCGCGCGTACGACGGCTCGAAGTGGTGGGTGATGGTGTCGGCCTCCGTGTCAAGCAGTACCCACGACGCGGCGCCGAGCACCGGCCCGACGTTGACCAGCGCGGGCCCGCCCAGGCGCTGCGGCGCTCCGGCGCGCAGCGCCGGACGCTCGAGCGCCGCCCACGTGCGCTCGCCGCCGACCCGGTAGAGGGCGTTGCGATGGTGGTGGCCGAACAGCAGCACGCGTCGCACGGGCGCGTCGAGCGGGCAGTACCAGTCGTCGCGCACCCGCGTCCAGGACAGCTCGTGGCCGTGCACGACCTCGACGTCGCCCGCCGCCCAGCGCCGCGGCGCGCGCAGCAGCCGGTGGCACTCCTCGGGCACGCCGCCGGCGCCGACGAGCTCGGCGACGCGCTCCTCCTGGTTGCCGCGCAGCAGCTCGGCTCCCGCGAGCAGGTCGGCGAGCTCGGCGTCCCAGTCGGTCACCTCGGCGAACGGCCGGTCGGCGTCGCCGGCGGCGCGCTCGGCCGCGCCGCAGTCGAGCACGTCGCCGAGGCAGACGACGCGATCGGGTCGCGCGCGCCCCAGCCGCGCCACGACGCGCCGCAGCGCCGCCACGTCGCCGTGGACGTCGCCGAGCACCGCTAGGCGCACGGGACGGCCCGCTCCTGCTCGACGTCGATGCGGATCGCGTCGGCGAGGCGCCGCGTCTCGGCGACGGCGGCGTCGCGGTCGGCGCCCGAGCACAGCACGTACCCCGAGCGATCCTCCGAGCGCAGCACCGCGCCGATGCGGTCGCCGACGCCGATCGCGAGCTCGAGCTCGGCGTCGCCGGGCAGCGCGGGCAGCGCGACAGCGCGCACGATCCCGGGCGCCGGCGCGAGAAAGCGGATCGCCGCGCCGCCGCGCGCGGGTCGGGGCGCCGGCGGCGCCTGCAGCCCGAGCGCCACGGCGACCGTCGCGCGCACGACGTCGATGCCGTAGGCGCGCAGCAGCAGCTTGCGGATCTTGTCGCCGCCGATGCGGTTGTGGCCCTCGACGATCCGCGGTCCGCGGCTCGTGAGCTTGAGCTCGGTGTGCGACGGCCCCTCGCGCAGGCCGACGATCGTCAGGAACTCGACGGTCGCCGCGACGATCGCCTCGCGCTGGGCCTGCGACACGCGAGCGGGCATCGCGTGACCGATCTCGACGTGGTTGTCGAGCACGAACTTGTCGGTGATCGCGAGGATCGCGTGGCGGCCGTCGTGGGAGAAGCCCTCGACGCTGAACTCCGGGCCGTCGAGGAACTCCTCGACGATCGCCTCGTCGTAGCCGGCGCGCACGATCGCCTCCCACGCCGCACCGCCGTCGGCGCGGTCTGCGACGCGATGCACGCACGCGCTCCCCATGCCGTCGACCGGCTTGACGACCGCGACCCCGCCGGCCTCGACGCGCAGCGCCTCGACGCCGGCGCAATCGCGCACCCGCCGCGCGAGGACGCGCTGGCCCGCCGTCGCCGCGAGCCGCTCGCGCATCGCGACCTTGTCCATCAGCAGGCCGACCGTCTCGACCGAGTTGCCCGCGACGCCGAGCTCGCGCGCCGCGACCGCCGCCGGCAGCAGCCCGCGCTCGGTCAGCGACAGGACGCGCGCGAACGGCGCGCGGCGGTGCAGCGGCGCGAGCGCCGCGACGAGCGCGTCGTGATCGGCGGGCTCGACGACGACGTCGGGCGGCTCGCCGCCCGCAGCGGGCGCGGCCGCGAGCACGACCTCGATCCCGAGCTCGCGCGCGGCGCGCACGAGGCCGGGGGTGCCGGCGACGACCGCGATGCGCGGGCTCACGCGGCGGCGTGCGCCTCGGCGGGTGCGGCGTGGCGCCGGCGCAGGTAGTCGAGCAGGTGCTGGTTGTGCTCCAAGCGCCCGGCGAGCACGACGTCGCCGTCGACGAGCGCCGGGATGAAGTGCTCGCCGGTCGCGCGGATGAGCTCGGCGCGCGCCTCGCGCTGCTTGGGGACGTTGACGAGCAGGTAGCTGACCTGCAGCTCGGTGAGCAGCTCGCGAACGGGCTTGCACCACGGGCAGGGCTCGCGCTGGTAGAGGATCATCGGGACATCACCTCGTGCTCGGCGGCGACGTCGACGACCGCGCCGACGCCCGCCCCCGCTTCGAACTCGTGGCCCATCCGGCTCAGCGCGAGCTCGAGGCCCGCGAAGACGCTGCACAGCTCGAGCGCGTCGACCGCGCCGACGTGCCCGAGCCGGACGATCTTGCCGGCGAACACGCCCTGCCCGCCGGTCATCGTGATCGCGTAGTCCTCCGACAGCGTGCGCAGCAGGTCCTTCGGCGCGATCCCCTCCGGCGTGTACGCCGCGGTGACGACGCGGCCGCGGCGGTGCGGCGCCTCGACGACAAGCTCGAAGCCGAGCCGGCGCAGCCCCTGCGCCGTCGCGTCGGCGACGAGCGCCTGGCGGCGTTGGATCGCTTCGAGGCCCTCCTCGCCGATCATGACGAGCGCCTCCTGCAGGCCGAGCAGCAGCGACACGGCGGGCGACGTGGACGACAGCGGGAAGAACTTGCGCAGGCGCTGAAACGACCAGTAGAAGGACGGGTTGCGCGACTGCTCGACGCGTGGCCAGGCGCGTTCGGAGAGGGCGATGAACGCGAGGCCGGGGGGGAGCATGAAGCCCTTGTGCGAGGCGGCGAGGACGACGTCCAGGCCCCACTCGTCCATCAGCAGCCGGTGGGAGATGAGGCCGCTGATCGCGTCCACGACGACGAGCACGTCGCTGTCGCGAAACAGGGCCGCGACCGCCTCGACGTCGTTCAGCGTGCCGGCGGACGTCTCGCTCTGGACGACGAGCACGCCGCGGACGTCGGGGTGCGCCTCCCACGCGGCCGCGACCTCGTCGACGTCGACCGACGTGCCCCACGGGCTGCGGATCGGATGGGCGAGGACGCCGAACGCGCCGCACAGCGCCTCGAAGCGCTCGCCGAAGTAGCCGTTGCTGACGACGAGCACCTCGTCGCCGGGCGAGAAGCAGTTCACGACGGCGGCCTCCATCGCGCCCGTGCCCGAGGAGGTCGTGATGTAGACGTCCTGCTCGGTCGCGAACAGCGCCGGAAGCTCGGCGTTGATCTGCGCCATGAGCCGCTGCATGTCGGCCGAGCGATGGTGGATCGTCTCGCGGGCGCCGGCGAGCAGCAGCCGCTGCGGGACCTCCGTCGGCCCGGGGGTCGCGAGCCGGCGCCTCATGCGGACGCTCCGCTCGCGGCCGCTGCCGGCGGGTCGATCAGGATCGTGCGCGGCGCCGGCTTGAGGTCGAAGTCGAACAGGACGACGCGATGTGTCGCGGACATGGCCACCTCACCATCTCGTAGGGGAAACAGGACGCTGGTGCCCAGCAGCGAGCTGCGCACGTGCGCGAAGCCGTTGGGATCGCCCGTCGTCAGCGTATGCAGGTACGCGGCGTCGTCGGGCGCGGCGCGCTCGAGCGCGCGCAGAAGGTCCTGCACGGCGCCGGGCTCGTAGCGCATCACCGTCAGGCCGACGCTGCTGCCGACGGCGAAGACGCCTGCCAGCCCGGTCGTGGCGCCGACCTCGCGCAGCGCGCCGGCGATGTCGTCGGTCAGGTCGTGGTGGTCGAGCAGCCCGCGGCTGTCGATCGTCAGCTCGATCACGTCGCGGCGCCGGTCAGCTCGCGGGGGAGGGCCAGGCCGGCGAGGTCGCCCGGTCCGCGGACGGCGAACGCGGGCAGCGCGGCGAGGCGGTCCAGCAGCGGCGCGCGATCGGGCACGCCGGGCGCCCGCGGCGTGAAGGCGTTCCACGTCGCCGACGACGTCTCGAACGCGGAGTCGACGTTCGCGTGCAGCCGCTCGCGCACCTCGCCGAGCTCGAGCCGGTGCAGCGTCGTCGCCGCGGCCGGACCGATCGCCGGCAGCACGAGCGCGCGCACGGGCAGGCCGGCGCTGCGCCGCGACGACGCGAAGCGGTCGCGAAACGCGAACGGGTCGACGGCGTACTTGCCGGTCGGCGAGAACGCGTGCCCGTCCGGCGCCGGGTCGCGCGGATCGATCCCGGCGAGCGCGGCGAGGTTCTCGTGCTTGAGGATCGTCGCGTAGCCGAGGTGCGGGTAGTCCGGCCAGCCCGCGACGCGCGGCTCGCCGGACTGTTCGGTGAGGATCGCCTTGTCGCCGCTCAGCAGCGCCATGGCGTTGTGGCGGACGAGCTCGAGCGCGGTCGTGCTCTTGCCCGAGCCCTTGCCGCCGACGACGAGCACGGCCTCGTCCGCGCAGGCGACCGCCGCCGCATGCAGGACGAGCGCGCCCGCGTTCTCCTGTGCCTTGAGGACGACGTCGCGGACGAGCTCGACGAGCGTCAGCCCGGCGTCGTCGCCGGCAAAGACGCGCACGTGGCGTGCCGCGGCGTCGAAGGCCATCGTCGTGCCGTCGCGCGTGCACTCGACGAGCTCGACGCCGTCGACGGTCGCCGAGCGCGCGGGTACCGTGAAGAACGGGCTCGCGCTCTTGCGCACGAACAGCTCGCGGGCGTCTGCGCGCTCGGCGCACGGCGCGAGCATGGAGCGCCGAGCGACGAGCTCGAGCGTCGCGTCGGGCGTGGCCTGCGTCGGCGGCTGCTCGAGCACGAAGTGCGGGGCCAGGAAGCGCAGCGCCCAGTCGAGGGCCGGCGGGCGCTCGCCGGCGAGCCGCATGCGGGTGTCGCCGAAGCGCAGCGTCGCCCACGGGGCCGCCGCGCTCGCCGGCGCCGGCCGTTGCTCCAGCGTCGCGTCGCCGCCGCTCATGGTGCCTCCCGCGCGGGCGCGATCGGCTCGAAGCGGATGCGATCCTCGAGCATCTCGGGCACGCCCTGCAGCTCGAAGACGTCGTCGAGCGTCGCGAGCGACGGCTCGACGTGCTCGGTCGTCCCGTCGGCGGCGATGCGGGCCAGCGTCGAGCGCATCGCGGCGATCGAGCTGCGCAGCGAGTGGTTGGCGTAGATCGCCATCGCGAAGCCCGCTCGCTGCAGCTCGTCGACGCGCACCTCGGGGTAGGTCGTGGGCACGACGACGACCGGCAGCAGGCCGTCGTAGGCCGCGCGGAACTGCATGATCTCGGTCGCGTCGCCGTGCTTGGAGTGAATCAGGATCGCGTCCGCGCCGGCCCGCTCGTAGGCGTGCGCGCGCCGCACGGCCTCCGGCAGGCCGGCGCCGCAGATCAGCGCCTCGGTCCGCGCGACGACGACGAAGTCCGGGTCGACCTTCGCGCTCTGCGCGGCGCTGATCTTCGCGGCGAACTCGTCGACGTCGGCGAGGTCCTGGTCGTCGCCGATGAAGCTGTTGAGCTTCGGAAACGGCTTGTCCTCGATGCAGACGCCCGCGACGTTCTGGCGCTCGTAGCTGCGCACCATGTGCATGACGTTGCTGACGTTGCCGAAGCCCGAGTCGCAGTCGGCGAGCACCGGCACGGCGACCGCGGCCACCATCGAGGCGGCGACGTCGAGGCACTCGGTCATCGACAGGATGTTCGCATCGGGCGTTGCCTGGCTGGCCGAGATCTCCAGCCCGCTGGACCAGACGACGTCGAAGCCCGCCTCCTGCGCGAGCAGCGCGCTGAGTGGGCTGTGGGCGCCCACGGCCCGGGCCAGCCGTGGACCGTGCAGTGCCGCGCGAAGGCGTCGTGCCTGGGTCATCGTCGCTTCCGATCTCATCGCCGGCCGGCGTGCGCGATGTCGTCGCAGGCGCGGCCGACCTCGGCCGCCTTGACGCCGCGCGGACGGCGCCGACCGAGCGCACGCCCGACCTCCCACGGGTCCAGGCCGTGCTCGCTGCTGGCCTGCGCGATGTGCGGGACGTAGTAGTAGTGGTGGTCGTTGACGCCGGCGGCGATCTCGGCGACGCCGAGCGGCATCGGCTCGGGCAGCACCTCGCGCCCGACGTACTCGCCGGCCTCGCAGACGGCCGCGAGCTCGATGCCGACGTCGAAGCGCTCCCAGCTGCACAACAGCGCGGCGGCGCGCTCGGTGACGAGGTTGCCGGCGCCGCGGGCCATCCCGCGCAGCGACGCGTCGATCCAGGTCGCGCCGGTGTCGAGCGCCGCGAGCGCGTTGGCCGCGGCGAGGCCGAGGTTGTCGTGGCCGTGGAAGCCGAGCTCGCTGTCGCACTGCTCGCGCACGAGCGTCAGTCGCGCGGCGACGGAGTCGGGGTTCAGCGCCCCGAACGAGTCGGCCAGGTAGAAGACGTCGGGGGCAAGGTCGCCGACGAGCGCGGCCGCGCGACGCAGGTCGTCCTCGTCGACGTAGCTCGCGGCCATGAGGTTGACGCCGACGGTCAGGCCGAGGCCGCGCGCGCGGCGGACGTGCTCGCCGACGCCGTCGATGTTCCACGGGTACGCCGCGATCCGGACGATGTCGATCCCGCAGGCGACGAGGTCGTCCATCTCCTGGGGTGGGCAGACCGTCGGCACGACCATGACGGCCAACCGGGAGTGGGTGGGTCGCGGCAGCGCGCGCAGGTAGGCCGCGGCGCTCAGGGCGCACTCGCCGGCGGTGCTCGTGTCGGCGCTGCCGGAGCCGCCGCGGTAGCCGACCTCGATGACGTCGACACGGCCCGCGTCGAGCCCCGTGACGATCCTCGCGGCGTCCTCGCGCGTGAAGCGCCAGTCGTTCTGATTGCCGCCGTCGCGCAGCGTGCAGTCCAGTAGCGTCGGCTTCATTCGATCTCCTCGGAGTGGGGGACGTCGAGCGCCGCGCGGGCTCGTGCGACGAGCTGCGCGGGGGTCAGGCGGATGCGGGCCCCGATCGCCTCGGTGCGGGGCGCGCAGGGGATGTGGACGAGCGCGGGGGTCGCGTCGAACGTCAGCGCGGCGAGCTCGTCGAGGCTGTCGACGGTGCGGGCGCTGCGATAGCCGGCGGCGAGCGCGAGCGCTGGCAGGTCGAGCGGTCGGACCGTCGCCTGGCCGCCCGTGCTCTCGTGCAGCCCGTTGTCGAGGACGACGTGGACCAGTTGTGCGCCGGACGCGGCGACCATCGGCAGGCAGCCGAGGTTCATCGCGACGGAGCCGTCGCCGTCGACCGCGACGATCCGGCGATCGGGATGCGCCAGCGCGACGCCGAGCGCGACCGGTGCCGCCATGCCCATCGAGCCGACGAGGTAGAAGTGCTCGCGGCGGTCGCCGATCGCCTGCAGATCGCGGCTCGGGTAGCCGCAGGTCGACACGACGAGGTCGGCGGCGGCGGCCTCGAGGACCGCGCGCAGCGCGGCTTGCGGCGCGAGCGGCCCGTGCGCGGCGTCGGGAAGGCGGGCGAGGCTCGTCACAGCCCGGCGCTCGCGTCGACGGCAAGGATGGCCGGCAGGCGCGTCGTGCGCGCGCGATCGACGACCTCGCCGACGCAGGCGGCGGCGCGATCGGGATCGAAGACCGTGAAGGCGAGGCCGAGGCTCGCGACGAGGTCGGGCATGCGCGCGCCGATGACGTCGTGCTCGACGGCGTCCGCGTGACGCCCGCGCCAGGAGACGACGAGCGGCAGCGCGAGCCCGTAGATCATGTTCAGCGACGTGATGACGTTCAGGCAGTAGCCGAGGCCGGAGTTCTGCATCAGCACGAAGCTCGGCCGGCCCGCGAGCAGGGCGCCGGTCGCGACGCCGACGGCGCAGTCCTCGCGCGGCGCGGGCGCGTACTCGATCGCGCTGTCGCCGCGCTCGAGCGCCGCGAAGAGGCCGGCGAGCAGGCTGCACGGCACGCCCGAGGCGAAGGTGCAGCCCGCGTCGCGAAAGGCGTCGAGGACGACGCGCGGAGCGTCGGCGGGCCGCGCGCGGGCAGGGCAAGACGGGTTGTCGGTGTGGAGGGCGGGAGTCACAAGAAGGGTGGCCGCGGATGCGCCGGCGGCGGTTGTGAACACTTCGTGTCCAGTTCGCCGTACCCCAGCCCGTGGGGGGCAAACTCCCCATGGCTTGCCGTCGCGGCTTGTGTGACCCATGTCACTTTCACTCCGGCGCGGAAGTCACCGTGCGCTCCGCACGGCGATGCGAGTAGGTCCGGCGCCGTGCGCGACGTATGACGACTGGACATACTGCGGGCATGACGAGGCAGATTGCGGTCAAGCTCCCAGACGACCTCGTCGACGAACTCGATCGGCTCATCCAGGGGGAGCATTCGACAGTCGCTCGCACGCCATACAAACCGGGATCGAAGCGATGGTCGCCGGACAGCATCGCCAGGAGATCGATCAGCGATTCCGCGGTGGCGCAGCACGGCTTCCAGAGACCGTCGAGCAGATCGACGAGGCGACGGCCCTGGCAATCAGCTCGATCCAAGAGGAGCCGTGGGAACGCTGGTGGTAGCCCGCGGCGAGGTCTGGTGGGGCGAGACGACCGACGAGAAGGGTGTCCGTTCCTGATCGTGAGCCGGACGCCGCCGCTCAACATAATCGCGGCGATCACTCGGCTGAGCAGGTAGCCGACGGACATCTGAGTGGGAATCCACACAGCACAGACAGCCGAAAACACGCCCATTTGCAGGCGAGTTGTCATCCGCCTCGCGGGCAAGGTTGCTCCTTCTAAAAGGTCAAGGATTTGACAGCGAGATCGGGTTCACAGCCGCTCGCGGCGCGCGATCGCGGCGGAGCCTCGCTTAGCCCGACAGCGGTCGGCGGTCGGGCGGCCAAGAGCCATCCCAGGCCTCGTGGCGGCCATGTGCGACGCAGCGACACAGCGCGCACGCCTCGTCGTGCGACCCAGGTCCGCCGCACTCCGGGCATGGCACGCCTGCCGGCGCTCGGTAGCTCCACCCACGCGTCGGCGTTGCCGCTCGGAGCGCGTCGGCGACGTGCTCGAGGCGCTGGACGTGCGCATGCGGCGCGGATCCACAGCCGATCGGCTGAGACCGCCGCGCGCCTGTGAACCAGATCGCTGTGAAGCCGAAACGCGCGGGATAGAGGCAGTCCTCGACGTAGCTGTCGCCGATCGAAGCGACGTGTGTCACAGTCTTGGGGATCGACCCGTAGAACGCTAGGTGGCTCTTCGGCGTGCCGGCGTCGTCGGCGAACCGCAGTCCGTCAAAGCAGTCCAGCAGGCCGAGGTGACGCAGCGAGGGGAGCTGGAAGCGGCGGTAGCCCGCGCTGGCGGCGACGCACGTCCAGCCCGCGCGGCGCAGCGCGGCGAGCATGTCGTGCGCGCCGTCGATCGTCCTCGCGTGGTCGCGATGTTGTTCGACGAGCGCGACGACCGGCTCGCTCCACGTCACGTCGAACCCTGCCGCACCTTCGCTCATGAGTCGATCCCAGTCGGTCGCGGCAACGTCGCCCCCGCGCACAAGCGCGCGCGAGCGGCGCATCAGGTCCTCGATGACGGCCTCGGCTGTGGGCAGCGATGGCGACTGCGCTGCGACGTGGCGCGCGAAGTATGGGAACACGGCCGGCCAGAAGGGGTTGACGAGGACGGTGTAGTCAAGATCAACGAAGGCGAGCTTCATGCTGCACCGAGGAGCGCTCGTAGCCTGCCGGCGCCGTCGAGATCGCGTGCGGCGCCGGCCCAAGTCTCCTGGCCGAGGTACTGGCGCGCAAGGTCGTCCGGCAGCGCCGCCAAGAGGTGTTCGGGATGAAACTGCGTGCGATGCGCGGCCAACGCGCGGACCTTGTGCGCTGCCACTCGGCGGACATCAATGGTGACCAGGACGCTCGCCCGGGGTGCGCCGAACGACTCGGGCTCAAGCCCCCACAGGTCCACCGGCAGGTCACGCGCCGCCGCCGCAGCCACGAGCTCGGTCATCAAGCCCGGTCTCCAGGCCGACTCCAACACGACCGGTGCCCGCGTAAGCAGTCGCGCGGCCGCGATGACAATCCGGCGCGTTGCGACATGGTCCGGATGGCCATACAGGCCGTCGGGTCCGAACGTCAACAGCACCGACGGCCCGTGCGGGCACAAGTACGCGGCGACCTCGCGGGCGATCGCCGCGGCGTCCTCGCCGAGGATCGCGCCGTCCGGGCGATCCATGCACTGCACCCAGCCGACGCCCAGGACGCCTGCGGCGTCGCCGATCTCGCGCGTCCTCGCGTCGGCGAGCGTCTCGCCGGCACGAAGGCTGCCGGCAGCGACCGGGCCGCGCTCGCCGCGCGTGAGGCAGATGACGCCGGTGGGCGTGCCCGCCCTCGCCGCCAGCGCGAGTGTGCCGCCCGCGATGAGCACCTCATCGTCGGGATGCGCGACGACGGCCACGAGCGACGGACGCGTCGATCCGTCAAGCGGGTCGTCCGTCATGCGATCATCGTTCGGGCGCTCAAGCGCTGAGGCGCAAACGACGGATGATCCGGACGGGGAGCGGTGAGGTGGGGGAGCTGGGCAGCCACGCAGCAGGTGCATCCGTTGCGCGGCGTGGGTCTGCGACGCGCCCGTCCTTCGCCGTGGTCTATCACCGCGCGCCAACCGACGCCGACCCGCTCATCGGCGCGCCAGCCGCGTTGCACTCACCGAACGGCATCATCCCGACGTTGCGCGGCATCTTCGGGCCAGAGAGGGCCGGGGTGTGGGTGGCTTGGACACGCGTGGATGACGCCGGCGACTTGCGCAACCGAAACGCGGCGCCCGCGTACAGCAGCGATCCCGCGATCAGCGTGCATAGCGTGCCGCTGAGCGCATCGGACATCGAAACTTTCTACCACCGCTTCTCCAAAGAGGCGCTGTGGCCGGTCATCTGCTCGTCGCCTGACAACGTACGTTTCGAGGAGTCGCACTGGGACGCCTTCGCCGAGGTCAACCGGCGCTTCGCCGAGGCCGTCGCTGAGCTTGTCACCCCCGATGCGACGATCTGGGTTCACGACTACAACCTGTGGCTTGTCCCGGGCGTGTTGCGCGAGCTCATGCCGGCGGCGCGCATCGGCTTCTTTCATCACACGCCGTTTCCGGCAGCCGACGTCTTCGCGATCCTCCCATGGCGCGCGGAGATCCTGCGCAGCCTGCTCGCCTGCGACCTCGTCGGCTTTCACGTGCCCCATTACGCCAACAACTTCGCTGCGACGGCCGCAAACCTCGTGGGCGCGCGGGTATCCTGCAAGGTCGAGGTTTCAAGTCGCTACCTCACGGTTGGCACGCCGCTGTCGACGTCGCGTACGGCAGCCGAGCTTGAGTTCGGCGCCAGACGGATCGCGCTCAACGCATATCCGGTGGGCATCGACAGCGCGCGCATCGATGACCTGCGCGCGACACCCGGTCATGCGCGGCGCGTCGAGGCGATCGGCCGCGCGTTGCCTGGCCAGCAAGTCGTGCTCTCGATCGATCGACTGGACTACGTCAAGGGATCGGTCCAGAAGCTGGGTGCCTACGAGCGGCTGCTGCAGCGACACCCGGAGTACCGCGGCGTGATCGCGTTCGTCTGCATCGTGGCGCCGGCCGTCGACGCGATCTCGGTGCACCGCTCCGTGCGCGCCGAGATCGATGCCCTCGTAGGCCGCATCAATGGGCGCTTCTCAACGCTCGCTTGGACGCCGGTACGCTACTTCTATCAGCCGCTTTCCTTCGCACGCGTCGTGAGCTGGTATGAGGCGTCGTCGATCGCTTGGATCGCACCGCTGCGCGACGGCCTGAACCTCGTCGCCAAGGAGTTCGTGGCCGCCAGCGGCGACGACGCGAAGGTTCTGCTGCTGTCGGAGTTCGCCGGCGCACATGTCGAGCTCAAGCACGCCGTGACCGTCAACCCGTACTCGCCTAGATCGATGGATCTCGGGCTGCAGACAGCGCTTGACATGCCCGCCGCAGCCAGACGCCGGCGCATGCGCAACATGCGTCGGGTCGTGCGGTCGTCCACGGCGGACCAGTGGGCGACGGAATTCCTCGCCGAGCTGGTCTCTGATCGGCCGGCGACGCTTGGAGCCGGCGTTACGCGAACGGCTGCGGCCACGCCATCCATTGCGCCTCATCGAGCGCCAGCGGGTTCATCGTGAGCACCCACAAAAACAGACGATAGGCGCGCCGCACGTCGCGCAATTTCGGCAGCGGCGCGACCTCGACATAGCCGCTGGCGATGAGCGCTGCAGACCGCGCGTCGACGAAGTACTCCAGCACCACGAGGTCGAGCTCGCGCGGGCCGATGACGTACGCATCGACGTCGACGAACGCCACAATCTGCCCTTCGCTGTGCAAAAACTGCGGCGGAAACAAGTCGGGCAGCACCAGGCTCCAGGCGTCGGGCACCGGCAGACGCGCGATCGCAGCGCACGCGTCGTCAAGCAGCCGATCCGACAGCGGCCCTTGCGGATGAAACTTCGCGGCCTCGCGCAGCGCCGCGGTGAGCCTGGCCGGGAACTCCGCAGGCGCGTAGCGGACGCTGCCCGAGGGATTTCCGAACGTGGCGAAGCGCCGCGCGTGGATGCTCGCAAGCCCGCGCCCGAAGGACTGCAGCCCGTCATCCGACAGCTCGCCAAAGCTCACCATCGGCGCACCGGCCATGAGCTCGACGACAAGCCACTCACGACCTGAAAACTTGCCTATCCGCAGCACGCGGGGCACCGGAAACGGGCTGACCGTCCCCAGCAACCCGTAGATCGAAGCCGCCTCCGCGGCACTGCGCGGATCGATCCCGAACAGCGCGTTCAAGCACGCCCAGAATGGCCCGTCAACGGCCGGCGCGCGAAACGCGCGCACCACGACATGCTCGCTCGCGGTGCGCACGCGGAACACGGAGCTGCCGTGGTCTTCGAAGTCGGGAACGAGCTCGACCTGCTCGAGCACCGGTGCGTCAAACAGAGACCGCAGATCCGGCTCGAACCGTGTCATCGGAGCGAGCGCCACTCGCCATGACGCGCACCGTGTGGCGCGCCTGCGCGCTGGCAGAGAAGCGCAAGGACAGCACTATGTCGCAGCGATCCTCGCATCGGAACCCCGGTGCACACCATCATGCCAGCAGCTCCATCCGCGCTCCGACACCCTGGTGACGCGAAAGTCGATGTGCGGCCGCCGGTCAGCGCCTAAACTGCAGCGTTATCTGCGTCCACGACGCGGCGGGGGTCGAGGACGGCGACGACGCCACTGACAACCGG
>JAWVGK010000314.1:0-6203 GCA_033855155.1 Solirubrobacteraceae bacterium
CGCCGCCGAGCAGGTCCGTGCCGCCGGCGCCCGCGACGGCGGCGAGCAGGAGCAGCACGGCGATGGCGGCGCGGGTCGCGATGCGCCGGACGCTACGGCCTCGGCCGGGGGCGAGCGTCGCGCGCGCGTCGTCCGGCACAGTTCCGCGACGGTCTCTGCGCAGCCCGCGTCAGTAGCCGCGGTAGCCGCGGCGCTCGTAGTCGAGCAGGCGCGGCCGGTTGAGCGTCGACGGCGCCACCGCGATCCGCCGGCGATCGGGCGGGAAGCTCGCCGCCGCGGCGAGCGTCGAGCGGTCCAGGAAGCGCAGCGGCGCGCCGGGCGGCGGCGCGAGGCGCAGGACCGGCGCGCGCGCCGGCGACGCCAGCGCGAAGCCCCAGTCGCCGAAGCTCGGCACGTCGACGTGGTAGGGCGTCGTGCGCCAGCCGGCTGCGCGCAGCGTCGCGTCGATCGCCCAGAAGGACTCGCGCGCGAAGTACGGCGAGCCGGCCTGCACGACGAGCCGCCCGCCGGGCGCGAGTACGCGGCGGCGCAGCCCGTCGTAGAACTCCTGCGAGTAGACCTTCGCCGTCGCTGCGTCGTCGGGGTCGGGGAAGTCGGCGATCACGACGTCGAAGCGCTCGCGCGAGCCGCGCAGCCAGCGAAACGCGTCGTCGTTGACGACCTCCACGCGCGGGTCGTGCAGCGCATCGGCGTTCAGGCGGCGCAGGCGCGCGTCGTCGCGGGCGAGCGCGGTCATGCGCGCATCCAGCTCGACGTTCACGACGCGTCGCACGTCGGGGTAGCGCAGCAGCTCGCGCATCGCCAAGCCGTCGCCGCCGCCGAGCACGAGCACGCGCGCGTGCGGGCCGGCCATCGCCGGGTGCACGAGCGCCTCGTGGTAGCGGTACTCGTCGCGCGAGGAGAACTGCAGGTCGCCGTTGAGAAACAGCCGCAGGTCGTCCTGCTCGCCCTGCGTCAGCACGATCTCCTGGTAGTGCGTGCGCTCGACGAGCACGATCCGGTCGTCGAACAGGCTCTGGCGCGCGGTGACCTCGAAGTGCCCCGCGGCGCTCGCGGCGAAGCCCAGCGCGACGAGCACCGCGCCCGGCGCCAGCAGCCACGCGGCCCGCAGCCGCGCCAGCAGGCAGACGCCGATCCCGGCGGCGGCGTTCAGCGCGCCAATCGCGAGCGCGGCGTCGATCTGCCCGAGCCACGGCAGCAGCAGGAACGGGAAGCTCACCCCGCCGACGACGGCGCCGAGGTAGTCGGCCGCGAGCAGGTCGGCGACCGACGCGCCCGCCTCCTGCGGGCGCGCGCGCTGCAGCAGCGCGAGCAGCAGCGGGATCTCGCAGCCGACGAGCAGCCCGATCAGCGCCGCCGTCAGCAGCATCACCGGCTCGTAGACGCCGATGTACGCGAACGCCGCGTACAGCGCCATCGCCGACAAGCCGCCGATCAGCGCGACCGCCGCCTCGACGGCGACGAACGCCTGCGCCGGGCGGCGCAGCAGCGGCTTGGCCGCCAGCGACCCGAGGCCCATCGACGAGACGAACGCCGCCAGCACGATCGACACCTGAAAGACGCTGTTGCCGAACAGGTAGGTCCCGAGCGCGATGATGACGAGCTCATAGACGAAGCCGCACGTCGCGACGAGCAGCACCGTCGCGAGCAGCAGCGGGCGCGCGCGGCGCCCGAGCGCCGAGCCGCCGACGCCGGCGCTCGCCGGGCCGGCACCGCTCGCGGCTCGCGCCCCCGCCACGCCCACGCCCACGTCCACGGCCGGCGTGCTCAGGAGATCGCCGCGGCGACGATTCCGCCGACCGACAACAGCGCCGCGCCCGTCACGAAGACCATCGGCTCATGGCCGTCCTCGCCCATGACGATGTCGCCGAGCTTGCCCGGCGTGATGACGTCGACGACGACGAACGCGACCCCGAGCAGCGCGATCCCGACGAGCCCGAAGCCGGCCGACTGGCCGAGACCCTTCGCGAGGTCCCCGTCGGAGGCGATGATCGCCGCCGTCACGATGATCCCGATCGCGAGCATCGCCGCGGACACGATCACGCCGGCGTTGCGGTTGCGGTCCTCGCACAGCTGGCGCCCGAGGTGGCCGGGCGTCAGCAGGTCGATCATGCGGAAGCCGAGCGCCAGCAGGACGATCCCGACGACGCCGTAGAGCAGCCCGGCAGCCAGTTCCGTCGCGAGGTCTTCCCAGTAGTGCATGGCGTTTGGGTCCTTATGTCGGAGGTGGGACGGATGGCCTTGCGGGCGCCGGCGGAGTTGGCGCCGGCGCGGTCCGGTGAGGCTGCTGCGCGCGCTTGTACAGGTAGAAGGCCGGGCCGAGCACGATCAGCGCGCCGCACAGCACGAGCCAGATCCACGTGTCGCGCAGGACGTCGGAGCCGGGCTTGCCGGTGGCGTGGTCGGTCGCCGGAACGGTCGCCGCCGCCTCGTACGCGACGTACGGCGCGTTGCCGCGGTCGGCGACGAGCAGCGGCAGCGCCTCGACGATGTTCACGAGCGTGGTGTCGTCGTCGTCGCCGGTCAGCCCGCCGGGGTCGATGCCGAGGCCCTTGAGGTCCGCGACGGTCGGCGGGTTGGCCATGCCCGAGGAGCGGATCGAGACCGACGCGCGGTCGGAGTCCTCGCAGCTGTCGCACGAGTAGTAGATCGAGCCGTCGAGCACGACGATCCCGCGCGCGCAGGCGCCCGGCCGGTCGAGCTCGAGCGCGACGCCCGGCCCGCCGGTCGAGGACCCGATGTCCGGGCCCGCGCCGAAGTTGTTGTCGACCTGCCAGCCATAGCAGACGTCCTGCTCCTCCTGGGCGTCGGCGAGCGACTGCGCGAGATCCGCGGCGTCGTCGGGCGACAGGATCCCGGCGTGCGCGGGGGCCGCCACGAACGCGGCGAGCACGAGCGCCAGCAGCAGCGCGCGCATCACTTCCCGGTCCCCGGCCCGCCGCCGCGAAACGCGCCGGCCGGCCCCGAGTACGTGCCCCAGAAGCCGCCGACGAAGAAGAAGTCGCGGTGATAGCCGCCCTCCTCGTCGTCGACGAGGATCCGCGACCCCGTCGAGCCCTTCGGCGGCGGCACCACCGACACGATGTCGTCGCTGTAGCGCAGGAACACGCCGGACTCGGTCGCCCGCCGGTCGCCGGGCTTGTGCTTGTCGACGATGTCGCTCGCCGTCCGGCTGACGGACTTCGGCGAGGCGTAGACCAGCGTGTCCTTGCGGTCCGGACCGGGGTTGCCGGGCGCCTTCTCCGTGCCGACCTTGCGGTAGGTCTTGGCGATGTCGTCGCGGACGGAGCCGTGCGAGGACAGCGTGAAGATCAGCCCGAGGACGCCCGCGCCGGCCATCGCGATCGCGATCAGCGCGTGGCGGCTCACGCGGGGCGCTCGAGCGTCGAGCACGTCACGACGATCTCCGCGCTCTGCGGATAGCCGTGCCAGGTCGTCCACGAGATCGCCCCGCCGGGCGCCGCCGGCGCGATCGCCAGGGCGGTGAACGCCGGCAGCGACGCGCGGCCCGCGCGCCCCGCGCCCGGAGCGGCGGCGAACAGCCCGGCGAGCGCGAGCGGGTCGTCGCTGGCGGCGGCTAGCACGGCGGCCGCGCGCGCCGCGTAGCCGCCGCCGGCGAAGCGCTCGACGCGCGCGCGGAAGTCATAGCCGCCGACGGTGCGCCGCGGCGGCAGCGAGCCCGCCACGCCGGGCACGCACGCCACGGTCTCCGACAGCCCGCGCGGGCCATCGACGAGCGCCTGGTGCGAGCAGCCGAGCAGCCGCAGCTCGACCTGAAAGACGCCGACCGTCGCGCGCAGCACCTCCAGCGCAACGGCCGCCGGCGCCCCGAGCGTCAGCGACAGATCCCGCGCGCTGACGTCCACGTACGGCTGGCGAACCTCGACGAGCACGGCGCCGGTCAGGCGTCGGGCGCGCGCAGGCGCTCGAGCTCTGCCTCGGCCGCGCGCAGGCTCGAGCGCAGCGACTCGATCTCCGCGGCGAGCAGCCCGCTCTGGCGCTCGTAGCGGCCGGCGATCTGCGAGAGCTCGTCGTGGGCGCCTGGCAGCGCCGCACGCTGCGACAGCCGCCGCGCCTCGTCGTCGGCGCGGGAGCGCGCGTGCACGAGGTCCGATAGCTGCTCGCGCAGCCCGCGCTCGGTCGCCTCGGCGTCCGCGAGCGCCTCGCTCATCCGCCGGCTCCGCGGCTGGGGTAGATGTCGAGCACGTGCTCGGAGATCACGTGGCCGGCGCTGATCTCCCAGCCGCCGTCGTCGCCGTAGCGCTCGAACGACAGCCGCCGCCCGCCGCTCTCGTAGTCGACGAACTCGGCCTTGCCGCCACCCGGCGCGCCGGTCGTGCCCTCCGAGGTGAAGTTCGCGCGGCCGCGCTCGTCGAGCTCGTACGTCACGCCGACGTGCTCGAGCGTGCCCGGTCCGGGCTCCAGCGCGGCGCCCTTGAGGCGCTTCCAGACGACGATCTCCAGGCCCTCGTCGTCCTCGACGGACAGCCACAGCGACTTGGGCCCGTCGACGAGGCGGTGCTCCTGCCAGCGAAAGCCGCCCTGGTCGAAGCGCAGCGTGCCCTCGACGATGTAGTCGCCGCCCTCGTAGTTGACGACGTCGCCGACCTTCAGCGCGCGCACGTCGGCGCCGCCGATCGGCTCGGGCGCCGGCGCCTGCGGCAGCGCGGCCGGACCCGCCGGGCCGGCCGACGCCTGCTGGCGGCGCCCGCGCATGAAGACGAACGCGCCACCGGCGATCAGCGCGAGGAAGACGAGTACGAGAAACGTATCCATGAGGCTCGGGACCATACGCGCCCGCGCGGATGCGAGCGCCGTCATCGCGTCACGTCCGACCACCAGCGCGGCGGGTACGCTCCCGCGCGATGCGCGCGAACTTCACCGGCCCGAGCTGCACCGTCGGCGTCGAGGAGGAGCTCATGATCGTCGACGCCGAGACGTTCGCGCTCGTCAACGCGATCGAGCTGCTGCTCGAGGACACCGGCGCCGCGAACGCCGAGCGCGAGGACGGCGACATCAAGCCCGAGCTCATGGAGTCGGTGCTCGAGATCGCGACGAAGCCGTGCAAGTCGACGACCGAGGCCGGCGAGCAGCTGCACTCGCTGCGCCGCCAGGTGCGCGAGACGTCCGCCCATCGCGGGCTGACGATCGGCTCCGCCGGCACGCACCCGTTCGCGATGTGGGAGGACCAGCGGATCGTCGCGCGCCCGCGCTACCGCGACCTCATCTCCGCGCTGCGCTTCGTCGCGCGCCAGGAGCTGATCTTCGGCATGCACGTGCACGTCGGCATCGACGACGCCGACAAGGCGATCCACGTCGCCAACGGCATGCGCGTGCATGTGCCGGTGCTGCTCGCGCTGAGCGCCAACTCGCCATTCTGGCGCGGCGACCAGACGGGCCTGCAGTCCACGCGCATGCCGATCTTCCGCCAGTTCCCGCGCGTCGGGATGCCGCCCGCCTACCGCGACTGGGAGGACTGGGACAGCCAGGTGCAGTTCATGGTCTCCAGCGGCGTGATGCAGGACTACACGTACCTCTGGTACGACGTGCGCCCGCACCCGAACTTCGGCACGGTCGAGATCCGCTGCTGCGACTCGCAGACGCGCGTCGAGCACACGGTCGCGCTGACGGCGCTGATCCAGGCGATGGTCAAGGAGCTCTCCGAGCACTACGACGAGGGAACGCCGCTGTCGCAGTACCCGTGGCAGATGCTCGACGAGAACAAGTGGCTGGCGGCCCGCTACGGCCTCGACGCCGAGGTCGTCGACCTGCCCTCCAACGAGCGCGTGACGACGAAGGCGCTGACGCGGCGGCTGCTGGAGCGCCTCGCGCCGCACGCCCAGGATCTCGGCTCCGCCGACGCGCTGCACGGCATCCGCGACCTGCTCGAGCGCGGCAACGGGGCGTCGCGGCAGATCGTCGTCTACGAGGCCAACCACGACCTCAACGAGGTCATGGCCGAGATCGTCGCCGCCACCGCGGCCTGAACCCCCTCGCCGCCCGAACTTCATCGAGTGCCGGCGATCGCTCCGTAGAATCGACGCATGCCCCATCCCGACCTCTTCGTCGTGTGCAAGAACTGCCAGGCCGAGGTCAGCCCGTACCTCACCGAATGCCCGTACTGCGGGACGCGCCTGCGCAAGCGCGCGCCGAAGATCGAGCGCCCGGACGCGCCGCCGTCCAAGCCACCGCGGCGGGCCGGG
>JAWVGK010000315.1:0-8092 GCA_033855155.1 Solirubrobacteraceae bacterium
GGTGGCTGGCGAAGTGCATCCGGTCCCAGATCGCCTCCTCGATCTCGGCGGCGCGCTCGCGCTCCAGATCGCCCGGGATGTGCAGCACGCGCTCGCCGTGGCGCTCCTCCATCGTGAAGACGCCGCCGTTGTCGTCGACGAACGGCGACAGGTCGGGATGCGGCAGCGAGTCGCGCAGCGTCAGCACCGCGTCGAGCACGAACGGGTCGTCGGCGTTGGGCTGGCGGCAGACCACCATGTCCGCGTGCGCGCGCTGCGGGCGGATGTAGGAGGCCGAGTCGGGCTCGCGGCGGTCGAGGTCGTCGAGCACCTGGTCGGTCGTGTAGCCGCGCCGCGAGCAGTCGCGGTCGACCTTCCACTGGCGCCGCAGCGACTCCGGCGGGTCGAGGTACACGCGCACGTCGTAGTTCTCGCGCATGTCCTCGGTGTAGTAGCCGAGCAGCCCCTCGACGACGGCGAACGGCTCGGGCTCGACGTACACGAGCGGCCCGAACGTGCCGTTGTGGTGCTGGTAGACAGGCTTGAGGATCGGATGGCCGTCGTGCAGGCACTTCAGGTGCGAGGCCATGATGTCGAGGTAGTTGCAGTCGGGGTCCAGCGGCGTGATCGCCCGCTCGGCGCGCTGCTTGCGGTCGTACTTGTGGTAGTCGTCGGTGCAGATGTGCGTGACGACCTCCTCGCCGAGCAGGCGCACGAGGCCCTTGCTCAGCGTCGTCTTGCCGGACGCCGAGTCGCCGACGATCCCGAGGATGATCGGGCGCGCCATCAGTGGGGTCGGTTCGGCTCGTGACGCCGTGGCGGCGCCGTGTTCGCGGTTGCTCATCGACCCTCGTTCTCGGTTGACCAGGCCGGGCCCCCTGCCCGGGCACGGCAGCAGAGTAGTACGCGCGGCGCCATCTCCGCCAGCGAATTCCACGCGCAGCCGTCCTCCGTCGATCAGCGCCGCGCGATCGGCGCGGCCGGGCGCGGTGCGGCGTCAGCGTTTGCGGCTCGCGGGCCGGCCGCGTCGGCCGCGACGCGAGCGGCAAGCGCCACGTCTCCGCCGTGACGCAAGCCGGGCTCGCGCACCTCAGCGCCCCGTGCAGGCGCGCGACAGCGCGACGTGCACGCCCACGCCCGCCGCGCCCTCCCCCGCTCCCGGGTTCTCGTGACACCACGCGTAGCGCCCGTCGACCAGCGAGCCGGCCACGACGAACGGCTGGCCGACGGCGACGCGGGACGTCCGCGACGTGACCGCGAAGCACGACAGCTGCACGTCGGCACCGCCGCCGCTCGCGAGATAGCGGCACCGGACCTCCTCGATCGGCCGCTCGAACGCGCCCGACGCGACACGGGCGCGCGCGTCGTTCGCGACGCTCGCGCGCACCGCCGCGAGCAGCGCGGCGCGCGAGGCGGCCGGGCGGCCGGCGCGAGACAGCCGCGCGACGGCGGTGGCGCGCGCCGCGTGCGGGCGCTGGTCGAGCGTCAGCCGCTCGCGCTCGGCGCGCTGTGCCGCCGCTCGCACCCGCGCCTCGTGCGCGGCCCGGCGCTGCTTGCCGGCGTCGATCGCCGGCGCGATCACCGCCAGCGCCAGCGCTGCGGCGACGCCGCCGAGCACGACCGCTGCCACGAGCGCTCGCCGGCGCGGAAACGGCGGGATCTCGACGTCGCGCGGCGGCGTCCAGATCCGCAGCCAGGCACCGACGATCTCCCACCGCGACGCGCGCATCGCGCCAGCCTGACAGCTCCCCCGCGCGGGCTCGCCGCGCACCGGCGCCCGGCCGAACCGCGCCGCCGGCCCTCCCGACCGCCGCCCGCCGCGCTCGCGAGCGCGCCCGCCGCACGCGCGGCAGGCGCACCCCAGCCAACCGACCCGCGCGGCGGTCGTCGCCAGCGGCTACCGTCGTGCTCAGGGCGCCGCCCGACGGTGCCGATGACACAGGATGGCGCGACGCAAGCACACGAAGGCCGAGCCCGAGCGTCCGCTCGACGACCGCGCCTGGTCGGCGCGCTCGAACATGCACGCGCGCGACGCCGCCGGCACGGACCTCGTGCGCTTCACGGCGCTGCCCGCCGAGACGGGGCCGACGTGGGCGCCGGACCGGTTGTCGATCTGGCCCGTTGAGGGCGGGCGCTTCGGCATCGACGCGCACTACCACGGCGAGACCGGCGCGCAGCGCGCCGAGCATCAGCGCGGGCGCCTCGGCGAGGCCGGCCTTCTCGCCACGGTGCGCCCCGGACCGCAGGACGGGGCGACGCTGCGTCTCGGGCCGCTCGCCCACCAAGCGGCGTGGCTCGCGCTGGAGGCCTTCCTCGGCCGGCCGCTGGACGGCTGACGAGCGACGGTCAGCGCGTCGCGTCGAACCTGCCGGCTCGCCGCCAGCGGCGTGTCGACGGCGCCGCGAGCTGCGCGGCGCCGATGCGCCCGCTGCGGTCGTGACGGGGCTCGCGCTCGCGCGCGTCGTCGCGGGTGCGGTCGGCCTTGGCCTGCGTGTCGTCGGCGGACGACGACGGTTTCGGCTCGTGGGGGGTCGCATTCATGCGTGGATCTCCTTGACGTCGGGGGCGTGCGTAAGGACTACGCACTGCGCGCGAGGCGCGCGTGCCACAGCTGGTCGCGGCGTCATGGCATGCGTCTGTCATGACCCCGCCCTTCCGCACAACCCGCGAGATGCACCGTGGTTGCGGGCCGTGCCGTCGATGCTCGACGGCGAATGGCTGCGCCGAACCCTAGCAGCGCACCCGGTTCCGGTGAGGCACGAGCGAACGGCGCTTGGCGTGGCCCGCACGCGGGTAAGCCGGGCGCCATGCTCCTTGCAATCGCAATCATCCTGCTGATCATCGCCATCGCCGGGGGCGCAATCGTGCACCCGCTCCTGTTCGCCCTGGCCATCGTCGCGCTCGTGCTGTTCTTCATGGGCCGCCGCGGGCCCGCGGTGTAGCAGCCCGCTCGCCGCCGCCCGGGGACGCGGTCCCCGTGCGCCGGCGCCGCGGCGTGGCCGCGCCCACCAGCGCGGCTTCAGCCCTGCTCGTCGGCGGTGCGCAGGCGCGCGATCGCCTGGCGGATGATCCGCGAGACCTGCATCTGGCTGACGCCGACGCGCTCGCCGATCTCGGCTTGCGTCATGTCCTCCTCGAAGCGCAGGCGCAGCACCTCCTGCTCGCGCGGGCCGATCGTCGCGAGCAGCGTCGCGATCGTCGCGCGCTGCTCGGCGCGCTCGAAGCCCGTCTCGTCGACGCCGATGGCGTCCGCGAGCGTCGCCACGTCGTCGTCGCCGACGCCGCGCGGCGTCTCGAAGGACATCGAGCGGTAGGCCTTGCCGGCCTGCAGCGCCTCGAGCACGTCCTCCTCGTCGGTGCCGAGCAGGACGGCGATCTCGGCGATCGACGGTTGGCGGTGCATGTTCTCCGACAGCTCGCCGACGGCTCGCTCGACGCGCGCGGACATCTCCTGCAACCCGCGCGGCACGCGCACCGCCCACGTGCGGTCGCGGAAGTGGCGCTTGATCTCGCCGAGGATCGTGGGCACGGCGTAGGACGAGAACGCGACCGGGCGGTGAGGATCGAAGCCGTCGATCGCCTTGACGAGGCCGAGCGAGGCGACCTGCATGAGGTCCTCCAGCGGCTCGGACGAGCGCTGGTAGCGCAGCGCCAGCGACCGCGCCAGCGGCAGGTAGCGCTCGATCAGCGCCTCGCGCGCGAACGGGTCGCCGTCGGCGGCGAGGCGCGCGAACAGCAGGCGGTCGTGGCGCGCACGCCGGTCGCGCAGCGAGCTCGACGCGGGCGGTGCGACCCATGCTTCGCCCGTGGATCGGACGGGCGCAGACGACGTCATCTCTCTCCTCCGTGCCCGTCACTGCCGGCGAAGCAGCTACGGATCGACTCGCGGTAGACCGACCCGTCTCGCCGTGGCGTGCAGGCCCACGTACCCGGTGATTCGCCGATCTACTCGGGCGCGAATTGCGCATGAAACGGCGTCCGCCGGGAACCACGCCTTCACCACGCGCGGCCCGACGCTAGGGCGGGCAACGCGGCATGAGCCTCCCGCAACGCTTCAGGCGCCGACCGCGCCCGAAGACGGCGGGAGCAACGTCCACATTCCTCAGGAGGTTTCTAGAAATGGCTGCAACCACCGGCAGCGCCCGTCCGTCGAGCGCTGTATCCGCGCGCCGCACCGACGAGCGGATGGTCACGGAGACCAAGCACGCGTTCAAGACCACGGAGTTCATGGCGTTCGTCGCCGTCACCGTGGCGATCCTCGTCAGCGCGGCCGCCATCAAGGGCGGCGACAGCGGCGGCACGGACGAGTTCATCGCGCGGCAGGCATGGCTGTACGTCTCCATCATCACCGCCGGCTACCTCATCAGCCGCGGCCTCGCCAAGAGCGGGACGCACGAGCCCTACTGGGGCGGCGGCACCAACGAGCAGCGTGACGGGATGGACGGCGACCGCTAGCGGCGCTCGGTGCGGGCTCGGGCGCCGACGCCCGCGGCCCGCGCCGGCACGGCGTGGGAGCCGGCCGGCTCCATCGCCGGCTCGCGGCGCAGTGCGATCATCGCCGTGTCGTCGGGCTGCGGTCCGACCTGGAAGTCCGCGAGCGCTTCGTCGAGCCGGGCCAGCAGCTCGTCCGGCGGGGCGCCCGCGTGACGGCGCAGCACCGCGTGCAGGCGCTCCTCGCCGAAGCGCCCGCGGGCGCCGCGCACGTCCGTGACGCCGTCGGTGTGCAGCAGGATCGTCGCGTCGCGGTCGGGGGCGAGCCGCTCGTCTCGCCAGACGTACGGCGTGCCGATGCCGAGCAGCAGCTGCGGCGTCCCGAGCTCGCGGATCTCGCCGCCGGGCGAGATGCACAGCGGCATCGGGTGCCCGGCGCTGCAGAGCGTCAGGGCGTCGTCGCCGAGGCGCAGGCACAGCGCCGTGCACGGCGCCACCTCCGCGCGCTGCTTCAGCGCGCTGTCCAGTCGCTGGAGGATCGCCGCGGGACGCGCGTCGGTCTGCGCGACGAAGCGCGCGCCGTGGCGCATGAGCGAGGTCAACGCGGCCGCCTGCACCCCCTTGCCGGTGACGTCGCCGATCACGACGAGCCATCCCTGCTCGGTCGGCAGGAAGTCGTAGAAGTCGCCGCCGACCTCGACCTGTGGCTCGCTGCCCGCGGGCCGGTACAGCGCCGACACCTGCCAGCCGCCGAGCTGCGGCACGGTCTCCGGCAGCAGGCTGCGCTGCAGCGTGACCGCCATGTTCGTCTGCGCGCGGTACAGGCGCGCGTTCTCGACCGCCACCGCCGCGCGGTCGGCGAGCTGCTCGGCGAAGCGCACGTCGTCGTCGCTGAAGCGCCGCCCGGACTCCGCGGACACGAGCGTCATCGCTCCGATGATGCGCGCCGGCGTGCGGATCGCGACGGCCAGCACCGAGCGCATGCCGAGCTCGCGCAGCAGCCGCAGGTGCTCCTCGCTGACGGCCGCCGGCACGAGCATCTCGTCGCTGATCTCCGGATACAGCTGGGACTCGCCGGTGCGCACGATCCTGCCGATGCCCTGCTCGGGATCCAGGCGCTCGGGCTCGAACTCGTGCAGGCGCTCGGCGAGCACGAGCTTGTCCGGATCGCGATGCGCGGCGACGACGCGCTCGCGCCGCCCGCGCTCGTCGACGAGGTCGACGCCGCACCAGTCCGCGATCTGCGGGACGGCCGCCCAGCCGACGTTGCGCAGCGTCTGCGCGTAGTCCAGCGACGAGGCGAGCTGGCGGCTGGCCTCGGCGAGGAAGCGGCTGCGCAGCTCCGCGTTCTTCACGGCCGTCACGTCCTCGATGATCATGACCGTCGCGACGATCTCGCCGTCCTCCTCGTGCAGCGCCGACGCCTTCAGGACGTTCCAGTGCAGCTCCCCGCTGGCGCGATCGACGGTCCGCATCAGCAGCGGTTCGGCGGGCTCGCCACGCAGCAGCCGCACGGACGGGATGTCGTCCATCGTCAGCTGGCGTCCGAACTCGTCGCTGACGAGGTACGCGTCCATGATCGAGCCCGGCGGGCGGGCCCGCAGGTCGTCGAGCGACGCGAAGCCCATCTGGCGCAGCGCGGCGCGGTTGGCGTAGATGATCCGATCGCCGCGGTCGCGGATCGTCACGGCCTCGCCGAGGACGTCGAGGATCTCGCCGAATCCAGGTCCGCTGCCGCGCAGCAGTGCCTCCATGTCGCGCACGGCGGCCAGCCTACCTCCGGCGATGAGCGCGACGCGAATGCCGTCGGTCGCGCGTGGCCCACTACTTCGTCGGGCTGCTCGTGTCGCCCGACCCGACGGCCTGGCTCGTGCGCGTCAGCGTGACGAACAGCAGCCCGCCGAGCATGTTGCCGGCGGCGGCGATGGCGAAGTTCAGCACTGTGTCGTCGAACCCGACGTCGGCGCCGAAGCGCATCCCGAAGATCAGCTCGAGCGTCACGACGATGACGTGGTTGAAGGATCCGAGCGCGAGCAGGACGCCGGCGATCCAGGCGACGGCGATGCGCCCGCCGACGGTGCCGACGCCCTCGACCATCCACGTCATGACCGTGATCAGCGCGCCGCCGGCGATGGCGCTGAGAAACGCGCTCCAGTGTGAGAACTCTCCGATCCGCTCGGCGACGTCGACGAGCGCCGGCGCGGCGCCCTCCGGCAGCACGCCCTTCGAGCTCAGGACGAGGATCAGCGCCGTGCCGCCGACGAGGTTCAGCACGGGCGAGATCGTCCACAGCTGGGCGAGCTTCAGCACCGACAGCCGGCCGCGCCGCAGGGCCGTGATCGGCACGAGGAAGTTCTCCGTGAACAGCTCCGAGCGGCCGACGACGATGAAGATGAACGCGATCCCGAAGAACAGCGAGCCGAAGAAGTGCGCGGCGCTGGGGCCGAAGTGCGGGGCCATCGCCGCGGTCGCCGCGGCCAGCGCGACGACGCCGAAGACGACGTCGAAGCCGGCCACGAGCGACGTCGACGCGAGCTCGAGCGCCGACCGCGTCAGGCGACGCTCGCCCTCCTCGCGCGTGCGCGCGAACATCTCGTGGGGCTCAGGGGCCTCCTCGGGCTGATCGGTCTCGGGCTCGGGCTGATCCGCCATCGCCGCCGGTGCTGCCCGATCGGCAAGGCACGCAAGCGCCGCGCCCGATGGGTAGGGTCGCACGCGGCCGATGCAGTTCGACAACTCGTTCTCCGTGCAGGCGCCGATCGCCGACGTCTTCGCGGCGGTCTCCGACGTCGAGCGCGTCGTCCCGTGCGTGCCCGGCGCGAGGGTGCTCCAGCGCCCCGGCGACGACGTCTACGAAGTCGCGCTGAAGGCGCGGCTCGGGGTCGTCTGGCGCAACTACTTCGGCACGCTGACCGTGCTCGAGCGCGACGCCGAGGCGGGCCGCGTCGTGATGCGCAACCGCGCGCGCGACGCGAAGGGCAAGCCCGTCGGCGAGGCGCGGATCGAGATCGGGCTCGCCGAGCTGGGCTCGCACACGAACGTGTCGATCTACTCGCGCGTGACGATCGTCGACGGGGTGCTCGCCGAGAAGACGATCGTGCAGGCGTCGGCGAAGCAGATGACAGAGTTCACGGAGAGCCTGCGGACGATGGTCGCCGCCGGCTGAGCCGGGTCCCCCCGTCGCTTTCCGTGTTGGTTTCTGCACGCGGCATCGAGCGCGCGACCGCCGCGGAGATGGGTCGCGAGGCCGCCGAGGCGGAGCTCCTGGGGCGCCGCTACGCGACGTTCGCCGCCGCCCGCGGTCGGCCCTCCCGTCTCCCGTGACCCAGGCGGCTCAGCCGACCTACCGCCGCGCCCGGGGGGTCCGAGAGCCAACACGAGAAGCGACGGGGGGAGCCGGGTCAGGCGGCGACGCGGGTGACGCTGCCGCGCGGCGTGCTCGTCGCGAGCAGGCGCTCCGCCGCGACGCCGAAGCCCAGCCCGAGCACCGCCCACAGCGTCGCGCCGATCGCCAGCGACGCGAGCCGGAAGTGCCACAGGACGTCGGCTGGAAACGCCGGCGGCGTCTCGTGGACGGCCGGCAGGACGAGCTCGGCGGCGGCGATCAGCGCGACGAACGCGGCGGCGCCGGCGGTCGTCGCGTTCCAGGCGCCGAGGCGTGGCAGCAGCCCGCGGCGGATGC
>JAWVGK010000316.1:0-5847 GCA_033855155.1 Solirubrobacteraceae bacterium
ACGACCAGCGCCGTTGCGATCCGGCGGCTCACGCCAGCGCGGCCCGCGCCGGCGGCGGCAGCGGGTCGTAGCGCGCCAGCAGCTCGTCGACCGGCAGCACGATCACGCCCTCGCGCGGATCGCCGACCCACGAGCCGCCGCCAGTCGCGAGCGTGTAGGCGGCGTACGCGGCGGCGCAGGCGTCGAGCTCGTCGAGCGTGCGATGCCACAGGCCGCCGTCGGGGTCGACGACGGCGCGGGCGCGCAGCGCAGCGATGCGCTCCTGCAACCCCCACGGCGTGCGCTTCGCCGACGGCCGATGGCCGATCATCGA
This sequence comes from Solirubrobacteraceae bacterium, assembly GCA_033855155.1. Lineage (GTDB taxonomy): Bacteria > Actinomycetota > Thermoleophilia > Solirubrobacterales > Solirubrobacteraceae > CADCVQ01. The sequence goes on from JAWVGK010000316.1 coordinate 314, forward strand.
GCAGAAGACGGCGTCGGGGTAGGTCTCGCACAGGCGCCCGAAGCGCAGCGCGCCCGGCCCGATGCGACCCTGCAGCTCGCCACCGGCCTCGGGCGCGAAGACGCGCAGCGACGCGAGCGCCGCGAACATCTCGAAGCCGAGGCCGATCCAGCGCTCCCACGCCGCCAGCGGCTGGCCGGCCGCGGGCACCGGATACAGCGGCAGCCGGCGGCGAAACAGCAGCGCGTCGCAGACGCGGTGGCGCTCGAAGCGCCGGTCGGGCAGCCCGAGGCGCGCGCGCAGCGGCGCGCCCGCCGCGAGCAGGTCGAGGCGCGGCCCGGACGGCGCGTCGACGGCGGCGACTGCCTCGCCGCCGAAGCCGAGCACCGTGCGCGCGACCGACGCCACGTCACCGGGCTCGAAGAACGTCGCGACGAGCTCGGGGCCGTCGCTGCCGCGGCGCTCGTGCAGCGTGCACAGCTGCTGGTGGTTCGGCGTCCCGGAGACGTCGATGCCGCAGTAGCGCATGCTCCCGCTCAGCTCAGCCGGCGAGTCGCCCCAGCCGCTGGACGGCCTCGAGCAGGCGCTCGTCGGGGGTCGTCAGCGAGATGCGAAAGAAGTCCTCGCCGTTTGGGCCGTACGCGCCGCCGGGGGAGATCACGACGGCGGCCTGTTCGAGCACGTGCTCGCAGTACGCCGCCGAGCTGTCGAAGCCGGCGGGGATCGGCGCCCAGACGTAGATCGTCGCCTTCGGCGGCTTGACGTCGACGCCGATGTCGCGCAGTGCGTCGACGACGAGGTCGCGCCGGCGCGTGTAGAGCGCGTTCATCTCGCGCTTATCGCCGTCGGCGTCGGGGCTGAGCGCCGCGATGCCGGCGAGCTGCACGGCCTCGAAGAGCCCCGAGTCGATGTTCGTCTTCAGGCGCCAATAATGGTCGATCGCCTCGGCGTTGCCGACGATCGCGGCGCAGCGCCAGCCCGTCATGTTGTAGCCCTTCGACCACGAGAAGACCTCGACGCCGACGTCCTTGGCTCCGCGCGTGGCGAGAAACGAGGGCGCGCGATAGCCGTCGTAGGTCGTCTCGGAGTACGCGTTGTCGCTGACGGCGAGGACGTCGTTGCTCGCGCAGAAGTGCACGGCCTCGCCGAAGAAGCCGTCGCGCACGATCGCGCCCGTCGGGTTGTTCGGATAGTTGAAGAACATGAGCTTCGCGCGCGCCGCGTCCGCCGCGGAGATCCCTCCGAGGTCGGGCGTGAAGCCGTTCTCCGGCGTCAGCGCCATGAGCACGGGGTCGGCGCCGGCGATGATCGGCCCGGCGGTGTAGACCGGATAGCCCGGATCCGCCGACAGCGCCGCGTCGCCGGCGTCGAGGAACGCGAGGTTGAGGTTGAAGATGCACTCCTTCGCCCCGATCGCGGGCATGATCTCCGTCGCGGGGTCGAGCTCGACGTCGAAGCGGCGCATGTAGAAGTCCGCGACCGCCTCGCGGAAGTCCTGGCGCCCGCGGTTGGAGGGATAGCGGTGCGTCTCGGGCTCGGTGATCGCCTCCTGCATCGCGTCGACGACGATCGCCGGCGTCGGGCGGTCGGGATCGCCGATGCCCAGCGAGATGACGTCGATCCCCTGCGCCTTCTTGGCGGCGATCTTGCGCTCGAGCTCGGCGAACAGGTACGGCGGGATGCGATCCAGGCGACGGCTCGGCTTCACAGGCTCTCCAGGTGGTCTCGGAAGTCGTCGGCGAGCTCGCCCCGATACACGGGCACGGCCCAGCCGCTCAAGGTGTAGTGCAGATCCTCCTCGACCTCGACGACGAGCTCGCCGCCGTCGAGGCGCACGGACACGGGCGAGTCGCCGCCGCGCAGGACGTAGGCGACGGCGGCGCCGCTGGCACCGGTGCCAGAGGACATCGTCTCCCCCACGCCGCGCTCGAAGATCCGCGCGCGGATGACTCCCGGCGACAGCTCGGCGAACCAGCTGACGTTCGTGCGGTTGGGAAACAGCTCGTGCGCCACGATCGCGTCGCCGATCGCCGGCAGGTCGAGCGCCTCGAGCCGCGCGACGTCGGGCACGTGGATCGAGCACTGCGGGTTGCCGACCTGGACGTGCTGGAAGCGCCACTCGCGCCCGCCGGCCCGCAGCGTGCCGGCGCCGTCGGCGTCGCCCGCCGGATAGTCGGACGAGCTCGTGCGCGCGCGACCCATGTCCAGCGTGCACGTCGTCGGCCCGGTGATGTGCGGGCGGATCTCGCCGGCGGCGGTCTGGATCGAGAAGCGGTCGCTGTCCGTCCAGCCCGAGCGGCGCAGGTACATGACGGCCTCGCGTGCGCCGTTGCCCGACAGCTCGGCCTCCGAGCCATCGGGGTTGAAGATCCGCAGGTGCGCGACGAAGCCGGTCTCGCCGGGCTCGCACAGCAGCAGGATCCCGTCGGCGCCGACGCCGAGGTGCGGGTCGCAGATCGCGCGGATGCGATCGTCGGTGAGGGCGAACGGCAGCGACCGCTCCTCGAAGATGAGGTAGTCGTTGCCCAGCGCCTGCCACTTCTCGAAGCTGATCGCCGTCATGCGGGCGCGGAGTCTATGGCGGCTGCGACCTGCGGCGGCGAGCGCCCGCCGATGTCGACGAGCTCGACGTCGGGAAGCTTGCGCATCCACGTCAGCTGGCGGCGCGCGTAGTTGCGCGTGCGGCGCTTCATCGTCTCGACGTCGCCGGTCAGCAGCTCGTCGAAGCCGAGCGCGACGCGGGCGGTCGGCGACGCGCCGGCGGCGTGCGCGCGGCGGACCTCGTCCTCGACGCCGGCCGCGATCATCGCGTCGACGCGTCGCTCGATGCGCGCGTACAGCTCGTCGCGATCGCGGACGAGGCCGACGAGGCGCGTCGGGTGGCGCGTGTCGCGCGTCCACAGCCGGCTCGGCTCGGTCGGCGCCTCGAGCGCGCCCTGCTCGAGCAGCTCTAGCGCGCGCACGATGCGGTGGCGGTCGCGCGGGTCGATCGACTCGGCGGCCCACGGCGCCTCGCCCGCGAGCTGCGCGTGCAGCTGCTCGGGCCCGCGCGCGCGCAGCTCGGCCTCCCAGCGCTCGCGCGCGCCCTGTGGCGGCGGCGGTCGCAGCGTCAGCTCGGCGAGTGCGGCGCGCAGGTACAGGCCCGTGCCGCCGACGACGATCGGCGTCGCGCCGTCGGCCAGCAGCCCGTCGATCTCCGCGTGGGCGAGGTGCGCGTACTCGGCGACCGAGAAGCGCGCGTCGACCGGCAGGAACGAAATCAGCCGGTGCTCGAGGCGCGCGCGCTGCGCGCGGTCGGGCACGCCCGTGAGGATCTCCAGGCCGACGTAGACCTGCAGCGCGTCGGCGGACACGGCGACCGGCCGTTCGCCGCGCGCGCGCATCAGGTCGGCGAGCGCGATCGCGCCATCGGTCTTGCCCACGCCGGTCGGGCCGAAGTGGGCGAGCACGCGCGCGGGCACCGCGCCAGTAGGCGGCTCGGGCGCGGCGCCGCGCGCGCGGCCGGCGGGGCGCGGAGGCGCGCGGGTACCGCGCCGGTATGCGGCCGCGGGCGCGGCCTCGGGCGCGCGGCCGGCGTTGCCCGGAGGCGCGCCCAACGCTCGCTATCGTCCGCGACGCATGCCGGTGCGCATCGCCTGCGGGTTGTCGACCGCCTCCGATCCCCACGCAGGCGCCGTCGAGGCGGCGACGACGGTCGCAGCGCGGCTGCATGGTACGACCGTCGACCTCGCCGTCGTGTTCGCCTCCGGCGCACACCTCGCCGATCCCGACGCGACGATCGAGGGCGTCCACGACGCGCTCGAGCCCGACGTCCTGATCGGCTGCGGCGCTGGCGGCATCGTCGGCGCCGGGCGCGAGATCGAAGGCGGGACGGCGGTCACGGTGTGGGCCGCGTCATTCGCCGACGGCGCCGTCTCGACGTTCCACGCGGAGGTCCAGGAGGTCGAGGACGGTGTTGCGATCCGCGGCGTGCCGGACCTGCGCGGCGCCGGCGGCGCGATCCTGCTGCCCGACCCGTACTCGTTTCCGACCGACGCGGTGCTCAGCGAGCTGCACGAGCGCTCGCCGGGGGTGCCGGTCCTCGGCGGCGTCTCGAGCGCGCGCACGCTGCGTGGCGAGGCGGCGCTGTTCCTCGGCGAGGAGGTCGTCGTGGGCGGCGCCGTCGGCGTGCGCTTCGACGGCGTCGAGCTGCTGCCGTGCGTGTCGCAGGGCGCGACGCCGGTCGGCCCGGAGCTGACGATCACCGCCGGCGAGGGCCGCATCATCCACGAGCTCGCGGGGCGCCCGGCGCTCGCCGCGCTGCGCTCGGTCATCGAGGGACTCGGCGACGACGAGCGGCGGATCCTCGCCGAGGGCATGCTGCTGGGGATCGTCGTCGAGCGCGGGCGCCCCGACTACGAGCACGGCGACTTCCTCGTGCGCAGCGTCCTCGGCGGCGATCCGGAGACGGGGACGATCGCCGTCGGCGCACCGATCTCGGCCGGGCAGGTCGTGCGCGTGCATGCCCGCGACGCGGCGTCCGCCGACCGCGACCTGCACGACGCGCTCGGGCTGCGCCGCGAGGCGCTCGGGTCCGACGTGCCGGCGGGCGCGCTGATCTTCACCTGCAACGGCCGCGGGCGCGGGATGTTCGGCGTGCGCGACCACGACGCCGCGGCGCTCGCCGCCGAGCTCGGCGCGATCCCGGCGGCCGGCTTCTTCGCCGCCGGCGAGATCGGCCCAGTCGGCGGCGAGAGCTTCCTGCACGGCTTCACGGCCACGGTGGCAGTGTTCGCGTCATGAACGTCGACGGATCGACGGCGCTCGTCACCGGCGCCAGCGGGGGCCTCGGCCAGGCGATCGCGCGCGCACTGTCGCGCGCGGGTGCGACGCTCGTCCTGTCCGGTCGCCGTGCCGACGTGCTCGAGGCGCTGGCGAGCGAGCTCGACGCCACCGTCGCGCCGGCGGACCTGTCCGATCCGGCGTCGGTGCGCGCGCTCGCGCGGGCACACGGCGACGTCGACATCCTCGTCGCGAACGCCGGGCTGCCGGCATCCGGGCGACTGGAGTCCTTCAGCGAGGAGCAGATCGACCGTGCGCTGCAGGTCAACCTGCGCGCGCCGATGCTGCTCGCGCACGCGCTGGCGCCGGGGATGGTCGCGCGCGGGTCGGGTCACATCGTCTTCATGTCGTCGCTGTCGGGCAAGGCGCCCGCCGCCGGCAGCTCGATCTACAGCGCGACGAAGTTCGGCCTGCGCGGCTTCGCCGGCGCGCTGCGCGCCGAGCTGCACGGCAGCGGCGTCGGCGTCTCGGCGATCTTCCCCGGCTTCATCCGCGACGCCGGGATGTTCGACGACGCAGGCGTGAAGCTGCCGCGCGGCACGGGCACGAAGTCGCCCGAGCACGTCGCCCGCGCGACGCTGCGCGCGATCGAGCGCAACCGCGGCGAGGTCGGCGTCGCCCCCGTCGCGCTGAGGCTCGGCGCGACGATCAGCGGCATCGCCCCGGAGCTGTCGGCGGCGGTGACGCGCAAGGCCGGCGGCGACGAGATCGCCGCGCAGTTCGAGGCCGCACAG
>JAWVGK010000317.1:0-5782 GCA_033855155.1 Solirubrobacteraceae bacterium
GCGCGGCCACGCGTTCGGCAGGTCGCACGACGTCGCCGCGATCACGCAGCCGGCGGCCGGGTCGATCCCCGTCGACCCTCGCGACGGCAGCGTCGTGATCGCCTACGACACCCCGCCCACGCCCTCGCCGCCGGCCAACCAGCAGGCCGCCGTGCGGACGCTCCCCATGTCGGCGACCACGCTGTCGGCACCGACGATCCTCTCGCAGGGCCCGGGCACGAGCCCGTTCACGGAGGCGTATCCGTCGCTGGCGTCCGGGCCGGCAGGGGTCGCCGTGGCGTTCGTCCAGGTCGGCGATCCCTACTCCCTGAAGCTCGTGCGCCGCAACGCCGACGGCTCGTGGGCCGCGCCCGAGCTCATCGCGGCTCCGAGCGCCGGCCCCGACGTCTTCCCCTCCGGCCTGCGGGCGACGCTCACGACCGGCGGCTCGGCCGTCGCCGCGTGGTCGCTCGACACGCAGGGCGTCGGCCTCGCCGGAACGATCAGCACGCAGATCGTCGCGAGCATCGCCGGCTCATCGTCGGCCTTCGGTCCGCCCCAGCCCCTGACCGCCGCGGGCGGGCACTTCGGCGTACCGGCCGTGGCGGCCGCCGGCGACGAGGCCTTCGTCGCCACCGCCGAGCCGCACGGTCGCGTGCTGCTCGCCACGCGCGCGCCGGGCGCCGGCGCGTTCGCGGCGCCGGTCGCGCTGACCGACCACGGCGACGGCGACGTGCTGCTCGACCGGCGGCGCGCACGTCCTCGCGGCCTTCCAGCAGGGCGACCGGCTGCACGTCGAGATCGTGCGCTGACGCGAGCCGTCGCTCGCCGTCCGCCGCCGTTTCCGCGGTCGCGCCGCGTAGCCTGCGCGCCATGGCCCACGACGTCAGCTTGCGCCCCGCCACCGCCGACGACTCGCGCACGTGCTACGCGATCATGCGCGGCGCCATGCACGACGTGCTGCTGCGGGCGGGCGTGCTGGCGTCCGACGCGCTCGAGCCGTCGATCGAGGAGCGCTGGCCGCGGGCGGTCGGGCTCTTCGGCCACCTCGCGGCGACCTGCTCGCAGTGGTGGATCGCCGAGGATCGCGACGGGCGGGCGGTCGGCTACGCGCGCGCGATCGAGCGCGAGGCGACGGTCGAGCTGACCGAGTTCTTCGTCCTGCCCGACGCCCGCGGCAGCGGCATCGGCCGCGGGCTGCTGGAGCGGGCGTTCGCCCCCACCGCCGGCACGCACCGCCTCGTCGTCGCGACGACCGAGCCGGCGGCCGTCGGGCTGTAGCTGCGCTTCGGCGTCGCGCACCAGACGACGGGCATCGACGTCGCCGCTACGCCGCGCGCGGTGAAGCTGCCGGCCGGCTACGAAGCCGCTCCCGCGACGCTCGAGGACGTGCTCGCGATCGAGCGCGAGGTGCTCGGACACGGGCGCCCGCAGGAGGTGGCGTTCATGCTCGCCGATCGCCCGGCGACGCTCCTGCGTCGCGACGGCCGCGCGGTCGCCTACGCCTTCGGACCCAACGCGCATGACCAGTGCGGACCCGTCGCGGCGCTCGATCCGGCCGACCTTCCCGCGGCGCTCGCGCAGCTCGAGACGGCGGCGCACGCGGCCGGGGTCGAGAGCCTCGAGCTGAACGTGCCGCTCACCGCGACCGAGGCGCTGGCGTGGCTGCTCGCAGAGCGCCGCTTTCGCGTCGACCCGCTGCTGGCGCTGTTTCTCGCCGACGGCCCGTGGGCGAAGCTCGATCGCTACCTGCCGTTCAACCCCTGCCTGTTTCTGTGAACGGCGGTCAGCGCGTCCTGCTGATCGGCAACGACGAGCTGACGGCCGTCACCGCGCGGGCGCTGCGCGGGGCCGGCGCGGTCGTCACGAACCTGCGCGACCCGACCGACCCGGCGATCCGCACGGCGCTCGGCCACGAGGTCGATACGGTCGTCGTGATCTCGCGCGACGACCACGTCTCGCTGCGCATCGCGCTCGTCGTCGAGGGGGTGCGGCCCGGGGTGGCGCTCGTCGTGACGGTCTTCGACCGCGACGTCGCGCAGAAGCTCGAGAGCGCTGTGCGCAACGTCCGCGTCGTGTCGATGGCGGACATCGTCGCCTCGACGATCGCCGCGCCGTGCCTCGACGAGACGCTGCTGTCGCTGCATCGCGGCGACGAAGGCCTCAGCGCCGTGCGCGCCGGACCGGACGGTCCGGTGATCTGCCCGCTGCAGCTGCGCCCGCGGAGCCTCGCGGCGCGCCTGTGGACGAACCTCGGCTCGATGCTGTGGCCGTACGAGACGAGCGCGAAGATCCTCGTCGGCGGCCTGATCGGCTTCCATGCCGTGCTGCTGCTCGACATGCTCGTGACGATCGCGGTGCTGCACGAGTCGCTCGTCGACGCGATCTACTCGGCGACGAGGACGATCGTCACCGTCGGGCCCAACCCGCACGTCGACGACGGCCCGGGCTGGTTGAAGGTCTTCACGGCCGCCACGATGCTCACGGGGCTGGCGTTCACCGCGCTGTTCACCGCCGGCGTCGTCAACCGCCTGATCTCCCGGCGCCTGATCGCGATCTGCGGCCGGCGCTGCGTCCCGCGCCGCGACCACGTTGTCGTCGTCGGGCTCGGCCAGGTCGGGCTCAGACTCTGCCTCATGCTGCGCGAGCTGGGGGCGCCGGTGCTCGCGATCGAGTCCGACGCCGACGCGGACTACGTCCTGCGCGCGAAGGACTACGGGATCCCGGTCGCGATCGGCCCCGGCGGCAGCCGCTTCGCGCTCAAGCGCGTCGCGCTCGGCCGTGCGCGGGCGCTGGCGGCCGTGACCTCGGACGAGGTCGCGAACATCGCGATCGTCGTCGGCGCGCACGGCTGCTGCGAAGGTGTGCGCACGCTGCTGCGCGCCGGGCGCGGCGAGATGACCAACGAGACGCGCTCGCTGCTGAAGCTCGGCGTCGTGCGCGACGTCTACCGCATCGGCGGCACGCTGCTGGCGGCGATCGCGCTGGGCTCCGAGGCGCGCGAGGCGTTCCTGCACGACCAGACCGTGTACCTCGTCACGCACGGCGGCGAGATCGAGCCGTACACGCCCGCGGGCGTGCCGGCGTGACCGCGGCGACGGTGCCGCGAGGGTGCGGGGCTCCAGGGTGAGGACGATCGGCGACGACGAGCGGCGCTCGCGCCTGGCGGTGCGCCAGCACCTCGCTCCCGCGCATCGCGGCGACGACGTCGCGCGCGTCGCCGGCGACGTGGCCGGTCTGCACGCGACCGACCCCGCGACGGTCCTGCTGGCGGCGCGCGCGCGGCTGCGCGACGCGACGCCGGCGTCGATCGAGCACGCGCTGTACGTCGAGCGCTCGCTCGTGCGGCTGCTCGGCATGCGCCGCACGATGTTCGTCGTGCCGGTCGACCTCGGCGCCGTCGTCCAGGCGTCGTCGACGCGCGCGCTCGTCGCGCGCGAGCGCCGGGTCACCGTCGGGCTGCTCGAGGCCAGCGGAGTCGCCGACGACGGTGAGCGCTGGCTGCGCGAGGCGCAGGAGCAGACGCTGCGCGCGCTGGTCGCGCGCGGCGAGGCGAAGGCGTCCGAGCTTTCGCAGGACGTGCCGGCCCCGCGCGAGAAGGTCGGCCTCGGGAGCGACAAGCCGTACGCCACGACGCAGGGGATGGCCACGCGCGTGCTGTTCCTGCTGGCGGCGGAGGGACGGATCGTGCGCGGGCGCCCGTCGGGGTCGTGGACGAGCTCGCTGTATCGCTGGGCGCCGATCGAGGCGTGGCTGCCCGGTGGCCTGCCCGAGCTCGACACCGACGAGGCGGCCGCCGAGCTGGTGCGCCGCTGGCTGCGCGCGTTCGGCCCGGGGACGTACGCCGACCTGAAGTGGTGGACGGGCTGGCCCGCGGCGCTGCTGCGGCGCGCGCTGGCGCGGGTGGCGCCGGTCGAGGTCGCGCTCCACGGCGGCGCCACCGGGCTCGTGCTCGCAGGCGACGAGCAGCCGGCCGCGGCGCCCGACGAGCCGTGGGCGGCGCTGCTGCCGGCGCTCGATCCCGCGCCGATGGGCTGGAGCGCGCGCGGCTTCTATCTCGGCGCGCACCGCGAGCGGCTGTTCGATCGCAGCGGCAACATCGGCCCGACGGTGTGGTGGGACGGGCGCGTCGTCGGCGGCTGGGCGCAGCGCAGGGACGGCGAGATCGCGCTCGCGCTGCTTGAGGACCCGGGCGCCGACGCGGCCGCGGCGATCGCCGCCGAGGCGCAGCGCCTGCGCGAGTGGATCGGCGACGTGCGCGTCACGCCGCGCTTTCGCACGCCGCTTGAGCGCGAGCTGTGCGACGGCTGACCCGCTCGGCGCACCGGATTGCGGTCGGCGAGCCGCGCCGTCGCGACGCCGCGATGCGCCATGATGGCCGGCGATGGCACCCGTCGAGGTTCGCGACCTCTCCAAGCGCTTCGGCAAGGTCGACGCGGTCAAGAACCTCAGCTTCGATGTCCAAGCGGGGCGCGTCACCGGCTTCCTCGGCCCCAACGGCGCGGGCAAGAGCACGACGCTGCGCGCGCTGCTCGGGCTGATCCACCCGACCGGCGGGACCGCGCGCTTCGACGGCAGCCGCTACGAGGACCTCGAGCATCCGAGCGCGACCGTAGGCGCCGTGCTCGAGGACGCGTCGTTTCATCCCGGGCGCAGCGCGCGCAACCACCTGCGCGTGCTTGCCACGACCGGCCGCCACCCCGCCGGTCGCGTCGACCAGGTGCTCGACGACGTCGGCCTGAGCGCCGCCGCCGACTGCCGCGTGAAGGGCTACTCGATGGGCATGCGCCAGCGCCTGGCGATCGCAGCGGCGCTGCTCGGGGATCCAGAGGTGCTGATCCTCGACGAGCCGACCAACGGCCTCGACCCGCCGGGCATCGCCTGGATGCGCGGCATGGTCCGCGAGCAGGCCGGGCGCGGGCGCGCGGTGCTGATCTCCAGCCACCTGCTCGCGGAGGTCGCGCAGTCCGTCGACGACGTGATCGTCATCTCGCGCGGCGAGCTGCGCGCGCAGGGCACGCTCGAGCAGGTGCTCGGCGGCGTCGACGGCCCCGTGACCGAGGTCGTCGCTGAGGATCCCGCCACGCTGGCGAGCGCGCTGCAGGCGGCCGGTCTGGCGGCGCGACGGGAGGGCGCGACGCTCGTCGTGCCCAACGCCGACCCCGCGCAGGTCGGCAGGATCGCGGGCGCGGCGGGGCTCACGCTGCTGCTGCTCGCGCCGCGCTCGCGCTCGCTCGAGCAGGCGTTCTTCGACCTGACCGGCGACGGCGAGGCGACATGAGGGCGCTGCTGGCCGCGGAGCTGCTGAAGCTGCGCACGACCCGCACGTTCGTGGCGCTCGTCGGCGTGGCGCTCGGGCTGTCGCTGCTGCTGCTCGTGCTGACGACGCTGCTGCAGGACCGCTTCCAGGAGAAGGACCTGCGGCTGCTGTTCGCGGGCGACTTCACCGGCCTGTTCATCCTGCTGCTCGGGGTCATGGGGATCGCCGGCGAGTGGCGCCACCGCACGATCACGAGCTCCGTGCTGGCCGCGCCCGACCGGCTCAGGCTGCTCGCCGCGAAGCTCATCTCCTACGCCGTCGCCGGCGCGGCGCTGTCGCTGATCGTGACGGTCACGATCATGGCCGTCGGGACGATCATCCTGTCGCTGCGCGACAAGCCGACGCTCGACGTCGTCCCGTTGCTCGACGTCCTGTGGCGCAACCTCGTCGGCGCCGCGTACCTCGGCGCGATCGGCGTCTGCATCGGCGCGCTGCTGCGCAACCAGGTCGCCGCGCTCGTCGGCGTGCTCGTCGTCTTCGTCA
>JAWVGK010000318.1:0-6630 GCA_033855155.1 Solirubrobacteraceae bacterium
GCCCGTCGACGGGCCGCCGACGAGACGCTCGCCTCGCTGCGAGCGAGCCTCGCGCCGGAACTGCCCGGTACCGCGCGGATGATCGAGGCGGCACGGCTGAAGGCCCGTGCCGCGATCGCGGTCGGAGACTGCTTTGCCGTCACCACCGTTGCGGCGCAGGGGCTCACGCTGCTCACCGGCGATCCGGAGATTGTCGATCTCACGGCGGCGCCGTGCAGCATCGAGGATCTCCGCGGCTGAAAGCCCGTCGGGATCGTCCGAACCCTCAGCGCCCCGCGATCGCCTGCGGCAGCGTGAAGCTCACGATCTTCAGCGGGAGCTTCGCGCGGACGCGGTAGACCGCGACCGCGACGCCCGGCAGCGGCTTGCCGCGCACGCTGAAGCGGCCGTCGCGGCCGATCCGTGCGCTGCCGATGCGCCGGTACGTCGCGCTCGGACCGCAGCCGCGCGGGCGTGCATACAGCACGGCGACGGGCCGCGTTCGCAGCTTCACGCCCACGACGCGCCCGGAGAACACGATCTTCCCGCCGCGCAGCCGGGCGCTCGTCGTCACCATCCGCCGGCGCAGGCGCAGGTTGCGCGATCGCAGCGCACCGAGTCGCGCCTGGTAGCGCAGCACGCGCCCGCCGCGCGAGGCCGGCACGCGCACGCGGGTGCTGAACGCGCCGTCGCGGCCGATCGTCGTACGCGTGATGACGACGCCGCCCTCGACGATGTCCACCGGCGCTCCGGCGAGCGTCGGCTGGGCGAGGCCCGTCAGCAGCACGCGCGTACCGATCCGGCGCACGTTGACGAGCGTCACCTCGCCGAACGGGCAGTCGCCGAGGTCGACGCGGCCCGAGCCGCCGGTCTTCGGGGGCGTCGGAGTCGGGGTCTTCACCGCGGTGACCTCGATCGTCACGCGTCCCTCGTCGCTTGCCCCCGCATCCGCCGCGCTGAAGGCGAACGTGTCGAAGCCGCTGAAGCCCGCCGCCGGAACGTACGTCACCGCCGTGCCGCTGCCGCTGAGCGTGCCGTGCAACGGCGGGTCGCTGATCGAGTAGGTCAGCTTGTCGCCTTCGGCGTCGGTCGCCGTCAGCGTGACCGGCAGTGACCCGCCCTGCGCCACCGTCAGCGCCTGGTCGTCGGCGACCGGTGCGCGGTTGGGGGCCAGGCCGCCGGTGAAGCGAAAGACGTTGTCGTCGTAGTCGCGGTCGCCGCCGTCGAAGAGGTCCTCGAAGCCGACGTCGAACTGGCGCTCGCCGGTCTTCTTCACGACGGCGTGTGCGACGTTGTCGGGGTTGCGATCGCCGGGGCCGATCTTGAACGTGTTGCGGGTGTCCACGACGTAGATGCCGAAGACGAGCTCCTCGCCCACCGGCCGCGAGGGCAGCGTGACGACGCGCCCGGTCTCGCGGTTGGTCGCGAGCTTCGTGAACGTCCCGGAGGCGTCATACAGCCGCAGCTCGCTGGTGAACCCGGCGATGCCGCCCGGCAGAACCTCGACGGTGATGTCGCCGCCGGTCGCGAAGAGCTGGTCGCCGAGCCCCACGGGCGGCGTCACCGCCTGTGCCGCCGCACCATGCATGCAGAGCATCCCCAGCGTCGCGGCCGCGACCGCGAGCAGACGTGTTGACCAAGCACCCCTCATGCCGCACCTCCATGTCGTCCGGCGCCCGCGCGTCCCCCTCGCGCTGTGTCACTCACCGTGACGCTAGCGCGCCAAGGGTGACGCGCGCAAGGGGCGCCGTTGCATCCTCCGGCGCTGCCGACTAGGTTCAGCCGCAGTGTCAGCGACCCCCAGCGCGCCGCTCGTGCAGCTGCGCGGCGTGCGCAAGAGCTTCGGCGACAACGTCGTGCTCGACGCGATCGACCTGTCGATCGCCGCCGGCGAGGCCGTCGTCATCGCGGGCCCGTCGGGCTCGGGCAAGTCGACGATGCTGCGCTGCATCAACGGCTTGGAGCATGTCGACGCCGGCAGCGTCACGTTCGACGGCCGCACGATCGATCCGCGCTCGAAGTCGATCACGCAGATCCGGGCCGACATCGGCATGGTCTTCCAGCAGTTCAACCTGTTTCCGCACAAGACCGTGCTGCAGAACGTCATGCTCGCGCCGATCAAGGTCAAGGGCGTCGAGCCGGCCGTCGCGGAGGCTCGTGCGCGCGAGCTGCTGCAGACCGTCGGCATCCCCGAGAAGGCCGGCGCGTCGCCCGCCGACCTCTCGGGCGGCCAGCAGCAGCGGGTCGCGATCGCCCGCGCGCTCGCGATGGACCCCAAGCTCATGCTCTTCGACGAGCCGACGTCGGCGCTGGACCCGGAGATGATCCGCGAGGTGCTCGACGTCATGCGCGATCTCGCGCGCGGCGGCATGACGATGGTCGTCGTCACGCACGAGATGGGCTTCGCGCGGGAGGTCTGCGACCGGATCGTCTTCATCGACGACGGGCGCATCGTCGAAGAGGGCCCGCCGGCGGAGTTCTTCGCCGCCGCGAAGAGTCCACGCGCACGGGAGTTCGTGGACAAGATCATCCATCACTAGCAGAAGGGGCACAGATGCAGACGACGAGGTGCAGATGGCTGACGGCGCTGGCGCTCGCGCTGGGAGTGCTGGCGGTCGGCGGTTGCGGTGACGACAAGAAGAGCGCCAGCAGCAGCCCGGCGACGACGACCACGGCTGCGCAGCCGTCCCAGTCGTTCGCGGCCAACACGAAGATGGCCAAGCTGCAGAAGGCCGGCGAGATCACGATCGGCGTGAAGTTCGACGTCGCGCCGTTCGGCCGCAAGGACCCCAAGAGCGGCGACGTCGAGGGCTTCGACATCGACCTCGCGAAGGCGATCGCCGACGAGCTCGGCGTCAAGCCGAAGTACATCGAGGCGCTGTCGGACAACCGCATCGCGTTCCTCAAGGACGGCACCGCCGACCTGATCCTGTCGACGATGACGATCAACGCCGAGCGCGACCAGGAGATCGACTTCTCCGAGCCGTACTTCGTCGCTCACGGGCGCATCCTCGTCAAGAAGGACTCCGCCATCACCGGCGTCAAGGGCCTCGCGGGCAAGAAGGTCTGCACGGCGCTCGGCTCGACGTACGTCGACACGCTGAAGAAGCAGGCGCCGAAGGCCGACACGAAGCTCGTCGACTCCTACTCGGAGTGCCTCGAGCTGATCCAGGACGGCGCCGTCGACGCGGTCGCGACCGACGACGTGATCCTCACCGGGATGGTCATCCAGGACGACACGCTGAAGCTCGTCGGCGACGAGCTGACGACCGAGCCCTACGGCGTCGGCATCAAGCAGGGCGACAAGGACTTCAAGACGTTCGTCGACGGGGTCGTCGCGGACTACAAGAAGGACGGCCGCTGGGCGACGGCCTACCAGAAGTGGGTCGGCCAGTACACGGGCGAGAAGCAGGATCCGCCGACGATGACGTTGAGGGAGGCAATCGACCTCTCGAAGTGAGCTCGTTCGTCGACCTGCTGACCGAGCACGCCGGCGAGCTGGGGCATGGCCTGTGGGTCACGCTGCGGCTCGTCGGCGCCTCCCTGGCGATCGCGCTCGTCGTCGGGACGTTCGTGGCGGCGCTGCGGATCGCGTCCTCGCCGTGGCTGCGGCGCCTCGGCGGGATCTACGTCGAGGCGTTTCGCAACGTCCCGCTGCTCGCGCTGCTGGCGATGTCCTACGCGGGCCTGCGCCGCGCCGGCGTGCCGATGAACGTCTGGACTGCGGGGATCGCGTCGCTGGGCCTGTACACGGCGGCGTACGTCGCCGAGGTGCTGCGCTCGGGCGTCTTCGCGGTCAGCGCCGGGCAGATGGAGGCGGCGCTGTCGCTCGGCTTCGACGAGCGCTCGGCGCTGCGCCGGATCGTCCTGCCGCAGGCGTTTCGGACCGTGATCGCGCCGCTGGGCTCGATCACGATCGCGATGATCAAGAACTCCGCGATCGTCGGCGCGTCGATCGTCGCGCTCAACGACGTCCTCAAGCAGGCGCGGATCATCAACGCCGAGACGCTGCAGACCGACGAGGCGTTCTTCTGGGCAGCGGTCGGCTACCTGCTGCTGACCGCGACCGCGACGGTCGCCTTCCGGCTGCTCGAGCGCCGCTACGCGATCCGGCGCTGACGACGCGTGCGCTACCTCTTCGATCCGCACAACTGGGAGTGGTTCGTCACCGGCTCCAACGCCCGCTTCCTGCTCGAGGGCTTCCTCGTCAACGTCCAGATCGCGGTCATCGCGATGGTCTTCTCGCTGCTGTTCGGCCTCGCGCTCGCGCTCGCCCGCATCTCGCGCTTCAAGCCGTTGAGCATCGCGGTCGGGCTGTGGATCGACGTCTGGCGCAACCTGCCGCTCGTGCTCATGATCCTGTACCTCGCGATCGCGCTGCCGAAGTCGTGGCGCGACGCCTACGAGCAGGCGGCGCCCGACTTCCTGCCCGACGCGCTGCAGACCGGGCGCGTGTTCGCGGCGCTGCTCGCGCTCGTGCTCTACAACGCCGCCGTCATGGGCGAGATCATGCGCGCCGGAATCCAGTCGCTGGACCGCGGCCAGGGCGAGGCGGCGACCGCGCTGGGGATGACGTACTGGCAGCGCATGCGCATCGTGATCCTGCCCCAGGGCCTGCGGCGGATGGTCCCGGCGACGGTCTCGCAGCTCATCACGCTGAACAAGGACACGACGCTCGTCAGCATCATCGGCATCCAGGATGTCATGCGCCACGCGCGGATCGTGACGAGCTCGAGCGTCTTCGGCAGCGGCATCGCCGCGCCCTACCTGCAGGTGCTGATCGTCGTCGCGACGATGTTCGTGCTCACGAACCTCGCGCTGTCGCGGTTCTCGCGACGCCTGGAGCTCCGCCAGCGCGAGCGGACGGGCACGACGGTCAAGCCCGTCAGCGGCCTGGAGGACCAGGTCGCCGCCGTCGCGGGACCGCGCTGAGCCACGGCGGAGCCGGCGCGAGGCGCGGGCGCCCGTCGTGAGCCGCGATCGGCGTGCACTACGTTTATAGGGTGTGGCGCGTGGGGACTGCGCGCGCCGGTGTTCGAACGGGAGGACGTAGATGGCGGTGGTCCAGGGCTCTGAGGCGGCGTTCGCCGAGGCGGCGGCGAAGGACGGGCTCGTGTTCGAGCTGCAGAGCTTCGACTGGGCCAGCGAGCCGGGCCATCTCGCGGTCGAGGGGCTCGCCGACGAGACCGGCGATCAGGGCGTCATGCAGCGTGCCGAGATCGGCGTCGGCGCCCTCGCACAGATTTTCAACCGCCTCAACGGCCTGATGCCGGTGCTGCAGTCCTGCCGCGTGAACCGTCCCTACACCCCGGTGCTCGTGCACGAGCCGACGCTGACGATCGTCGAGGTTGACGAGGTCCTGCACTTCACGACGCCGCGCCTGCAGTCGCTGGACCTCTACCCGCGCGAGGTCCGCGTCGGCTTCGACGTCGAGGAGTTCAAGGAGCTGTGCCGCACGCACGCGCCGCAGACCGACCGCTGGCGCTTCGGCCTGGCGTCCAAGTGCTTCGGCTGGCATGGCCTGCAGCGCGAGCGCGCCTACGAGGACGCGGTCCGCGACATCGCCGCGTGGGTCATGGGCTACCCGCCGCTCGTGCGGATCCCGGCGATCGACGGCGACGGCGTCGCCGCGTACGAGGGCGCGCGCGAGGAGCTGCACCGCCGCCTGCAGTCGTAGCGCGCTCTACGCTGCGCAGACCGTGCCGCCCGCAGCGCCGCCCGCCCCACCCGACCGCTGCCCGCGCTGCGACGGCGCCTTCGCGTGCCAGATCGCGACGGGCGCGTGCTGGTGCGCCGCGCTGACGCTGACGCCCGCCCGCCAGGCGCAGCTCGCCGCCGCCTACGACGGCTGCCTGTGCCCCGGATGCCTGCGGGAGATCGAGCACACAACCTCCCCCGGCGCGCAGCCGCTCGTCTAGCCTCAACGCGATGTCCACCACCGCCGACAGCGCGCCGGCCGACGGCGCGCAGGCCTCCTTCTCGCTCGAGCTCTCCCAGGACCAGCGCGACCTGCGCGAATGGGTCCACGGCTTCGCCGCCGGCGTCGTGCGCCCCGCCGCGTCGGAGTGGGACGAGCGCGAGGAGACGCCGTGGCCGATCATCCAGGAGGCCGCGAAGATCGGCCTCTACGGCTTCGAGTCGCTCCAGGAGTTCGCCGCCGACCCGAGCGGCCTGACGATGCCGATCGTCCAGGAGGAGCTGTTCTGGGGCGACGCCGGCATCGGCATGGCGATCATGGGCACGGGCCTGGCCGCCGCGGCGATCGCCGGCCAGGGCACGTGGGACCAGGTCATGGAGTGGATCCCGCAGTGCTACGGGACCGCCGACGACGTCAAGGTCGCCGCCTTCTGCGCCTCGGAGCCCAACGCCGGCTCCGACGTGTCGAACATCCGCACGACCGCCAAGTACGACGCCGCCTCCGACACGTGGGTCCTCAACGGCCAGAAGGCGTGGGCCACCAACGGCGGCATCGCCGACGTCCACGTCGTCATCGCCACCGTCGATCGCGAGCTCGGCTCCCGCGGCCACGCCGCCTTCGTCATCTCCAAGGAGGAGACCAAGGGCATCGAGCAGGGCTCGAAGGTCAAGAAGCACGGCCTGCGCGCCTCGCACACCGCCGACGTCTTCCTCGACGACTGCCGGATCCCCGGC
>JAWVGK010000319.1:0-3993 GCA_033855155.1 Solirubrobacteraceae bacterium
ATAGACCCATTCCGGGCGATTGCCGATCATCGTCATCACGACGTCGCCGGGGCGGACGCCGCGTGCGACCAACGTGCCGGCGAGCCGCGCCGAGCGGGCCGCGACCTCGCCGAACGTCAGCTCTGAGCGCGTGCCGTCGCGCGCTATGGCGACCAGGGCGAGCCGGTCCGGCGGTGCGGCGTCGACCACGTCCAGGGCGAAATTCACGGGGCCATCATGGCGAAGCAGGCGGGAAGCACAGCGCGAGTGCGCACGCCGAGCGGGGTGGGCGATCGCGGCTTGTCCCCCAAAGTGGGGGCATAAAGGGTTTGATGTCCGATGCCGACGGCAATATGGACATCGCAGGTTCTGATAGCCTGCCGACCACGCCGAATCCGCTCCTTGTGGGTACAGCAGTTATGTAACTTGCAAGGACTGGAACGGGGGAACCAGTAGTTGGGGCGAATCTCCTTCTCTTGGGAGAAGCGCAAGCTCTTTCAGCGCTAGCCCGTCAGCTAACCCCGTAGGCGGACGAAAGAGATATGCCGCCAAGTTTCCGCACACTGCTGCTTTGCGCATGCCTGCTATCGCTGGCGTGCCTGGCCCCCGCCGGAGCGTTCGCCGCCACCGGTGGCGTGAGCCCGACCGATGCGCGCTACCAGCCGGCGAAGAAGGCCAAGATCGTCAACGGCCTGGCCTACGCGCCGAAGGGCGCGCCGAAGTCCGTCGTGAAGGCGATCGCAGCGGCGAACCAGATCATCCGCAAGCCGTATCGCTACGGCGGCGGCCACAACACCACCTTCAAGGACAGCGCCTACGACTGCTCCGGGAGCGTCTCCTACGCGCTCCATGGCGGCAGCCTGCTCAGGTCACCGCTCGACTCCAGCTCGTTCATGCGCTGGGCCCGGCCGGGCAAGGGACGCTGGATCACGGTCTACGCGAACGGCGGCCACGCCTTCGCGATAATCGCCGGCCTGCGGCTCGACACCGGCCAGCGCAACAACGCCAAGGGCGCAGCCCCTGGCAGCGGCCCGCGCTGGAACTACGGCGCCCGCTCCACCAGCTCGTTCGTCGCGCGGCATCCGAACGGCCTTTAGGCGACCTGCGGCTGGGGTGCTCCCCCGGCCTTCGACGGTAGACTGACTCGCGAGTCAACCAGCCGACCAGGAGTCCGTTTTGGCCGTCGCCACCACCTTTTCCGAGCAGACCGACGAGCAGCGCGCGATCACCGAGATGGTGCGTCAGTTCGTGGACGAGCAGGTGCTCCCGATAGCCGAGGAGCACGACCACGAGGACTCTTTCCCCGACGCAGTGGTCGACCAGATGAAGGAGCTCGGGCTGTTCGGGGTGACCATCCCCGAGGAGTACGGCGGGATGGGGCTCGACCTGACGACCTACGCGATGATCGTCGAGGAGCTCTCGCGCGGCTGGATCTCGATCTCGGGAGTGGTCAACACCCACTTCATCGGGTCGTACCTGCTGATGAAGTTCGGCACCGACGAGCAGAAGGACGCCTTCCTCCCGAAGATGGCCACCGGCGAGATTCGCGCGGCCTTCTCGCTCTCCGAGCCGGAGGTCGGCTCTGACGTCCAGGGCATCAAGTCGACGGCGAAGAAGCTCGACGACGGCAACTACGAGATCAACGGCCAGAAGATGTGGGTCACGAACGGCCTGCGCTCCGCCCTGGTCTTCGTGCTGGTCAAGACTGATCCGAAGGCCGACCCGCCCTACAAGGGGATGACGTGCTTCATCGCCGAGAAGGAGCCGGGCGTCTCGGTGAACACCGGCGAGTACGCGGGCTTCACCGTCCCGCCGCCGCTGAAGAAGATGGGCTACAAGGGCGTCGAGTCGACGGAGCTCGTCTTCGACGGCTACAAGTGCCCGGCCGAGAACATCCTCGGCGGCGAGGAGGCGGGCCTGAACCGCGGCTTCCAGCAGATGATGGACGCGCTCGAGGTCGGTCGCGCGAACGTCGCCGCCCGCGGCGTCGGCATCGCCCAGCGCGCGCTCGAGCTCGCGCTGCGCTACTCGCAGGAGCGCAAGGCGTTCGGCAAGCCGATCGCCCAGCACCAGGTGATCCAGTTCAAGCTCGCCGACATGGCGACCCAGATCGAGGCCGCGCGCCTGCTCACGCGCAAGGCGGCGCGCCTGAAGGACGCGGGCGAGAGCTCCGAGCTCGAGGCCGGGATGGCGAAGCTGTTCGCCTCCGAGGCCGGGCGCTTCTGCGTCGAGGAGTGCTTCCGCATCCACGGCGGCTACGGCTACTCCAAGGAGTACGAGATCGAGCGCCTCTACCGCGACGCGCCGCTGCTGCTGATCGGCGAGGGCACCTCGGAGATCCAGAAGATGGTCATCGGGCGCAAGCTCCTGCAGCGCAACAAGATCTGAAGGTCGCCCGCGGGCACGGCACCGGCCCAGCCCGGTGACCCTCTAGGGTCTGCGCATGTCCACGGACGACGCCAAGACGCTCATCGAGACCGCGATCTCGCGGTTCCTCGGCGAGGTGCCCGCGCTCGCGCCGCTGAAGCTCATCTTCGCCGTCGAGCTGCGCGGGCGCGGCGACGTGCAGATGTACCGCGTGGAGTTGCCGGGGCCGAAGATCACCAAGGGCATCGCCACGGACGCCCGCGTGCGCGTCGAGATGCCGCGCGCCTTCTTCAACATCATGGCCAAGGAGGCCGAGCTCGCCGACTGGCGCGAGGCCTTCATGTACGGCAAGGCGAAGGCGACGGGCGTCGATCAGATCATCAAGCTCATCGTGCACGTCGTCGAGAAGCAGGAGGAGCGCCAGCGCACGCGCAAGGCGCGGGGCTGACGCTCTCCGGTTGCGACGCGATCAGGGCTTGCGGCCGTAGGGGTCGACCCAGACGTCGTCGATCGACCAGTCGCCGCCCTGGGGCGTGAAGCGGAAGGCCACCGCCGTGTGGTCGCCGGGCAGCAGGGGCAGGAGGTTGGCGACGACCGCGATCGGCAGCGTCGGCTGCCACATGCCGGGGTTGGCGACGACGCCGATCGGCACCGTCAGCACCGCGCCGCCGCTCAGCTCGACGAGCGCGTCGACGCGCAGGGTCGACAGCACGTTGGCGGAGCGGCGCTTGGCGAAGAAGCGGATCGTCGGGTGCTCCAGACCGACGCAGATGCTCGGGCTCGTGGCCGAGCTGCCGGCGCCGAGCGCCAGCGACTGGTCGTCGGCGGCGCCGCCGACGTGGAAGGACTCGTTGCCGTCTGCGATGCCGGCTGCGCCCGTCGTCGACCAGCCCGCGCCGTCGCCCTCGAAGTTCCCGCCGCCGAGCGCCGTGTAGTCGGCGACGTCGAGCCAGGGGGTGAACGGCTTGGCGAGCGCCTGGCCGTCGCAGGAGGGGGCGGAGGCGACGAGCACGCCGGCGTCGGCGACTGCTGTGCTCGCCGCGAGGGCGGCGATCGCGATCAGCGCGGTGGCGCCGGTACGAAGGGAAAGGCGGAGGGGCACGTGCGAGCTCCTTCTCGAGGGGGTGGCGCCAGTCGCTGCGGGCCACGTCGGCATCGCGCGCTCGCCGCTGGAGCGGCGGCGGTGCCAGTTACGACATTCGTCTACGGGTCAAGCGGGGACCGCGCCGAGCGGATAGGACTCGCGGGTGAACGTGAGCAACCACAGGCCCGCCTTCTCGCGCCTGCGCGGAGGCGCCAAGCCGCATCTCAGCCGTGCGGCCGAGCGCCTCGTCGTCGTTGGCAACGACCGCCGCTGTCAGCCGGCGGCCGGCCGCGACGCGCTCGTCGAGCTCGGTTCGCTCTTCGTGCTCCTGCTCGCCGCCGTCGCACTGCCGACACTGTCCGGCGCTGCGGCGCCGCCGCCGGCCGTCACGATCGCCCTCGTCCTCGCGCTCGCGCTCGTGTCGCGCGTCGAGTTCCAGGTCGGCGCCGGCGTCACCTACCCGCTGCAGCTCGTCTTCCTGCCGGTGCTGTTCCTGATCGATCCGGCCTGGGCGCCGGCAGTCGTCGCGACCGGGCTCGTGGTCGGCTGCCTGCGCGACATCG
>JAWVGK010000320.1:0-8146 GCA_033855155.1 Solirubrobacteraceae bacterium
GCGCCCCGCCGATCAGGCCTGCGGCAGCGTCCCCTCGACCCAGGCGGCGTCGCCGTCCTCGTAGTGCTCCTTCTTCCAGATCGGCGCCTGCGCCTTGACGGCGTCCAGCAGCGCGCGAGCGCCCTCGAAGGCCTCGGCGCGATGCGCGGCGGAGGCCGCGACGACGACGCTCGGGTCGCCCAGCGGCACGACCCCGACGCGGTGTACGCAGGCGACGGCGACGCAGCCGTGCTCGTCGACGACACGCGATGCGATCTGCGCGATCTGCTCGCGCGCCATGTCGACGTATGCCTCGTACTCGAGGCTCGGCACGTCGCGCGTCGTGCCCATGAAGACGACCGTCGCGCCGGTCGCCGGGTCGGCGACGCTGCGGCGCACGGCCTCGACGTCGATCGTCTCGTCGACGACGTCGGCCAGCCGCACCGCCTCGGGCGCGCCGCCGCTGACGGGCGGCACGAGCGCGAGCTCGTCGCCCGCGGCGAGCGCGTGGTCGGTCTTGACGTACTCGCGTGCGACGGCGGTCACGAACGGCGCGTTGTCGGGCAGCCCGGCGAGCGCGCCGCGTCGCAGCTCGGCGATCGCGTCCGCGACCGTCGCGCCGTCGCCGAGCTCGAGCCGCAGCGTGCCCGATCCCGCGTGCTCGCGCAGGCTCGCGAAGAGTCTCACGGTAACGTCCATGCGGTGATGCTATCCGCCGCGATCCTGACGATCAGCGACACCCGCTCGGCCGGCAGCCGCGCCGACACGACGACGCAGATGATGGCCGAGATCCTCACCGAGGCCGGCTTCGAGATCACCGAGCGCCGGCTCGTGCCCGACGAGTTCGACGACATCGCCGCGGCGATCGTCGAGCTGGCGGCGGGTGCCCAGCTCGTCATCACGTCGGGCGGCACCGGCCTCGCCCCGCGCGACGTCACGCCCGAGGCGACGCGCTCGGTGATCGACCGCGAGGCGCCCGGGATCGCGGAGGCGATGCGCGCCGAGACGGCGAAGATCCAGCCGCTGTCCTACCTCTCGCGCGCCGTCGCCGGCCAGCTCGGCACGACGCTCGTCATCAACCTGCCCGGCAACCCGAAGGCCGTGCGCGAGTGCTTCGACGTGCTGCTGCCGATGCTCGGGCACGCGATCAAGACGAGCACCGGCGGCGGCGAGGACCGCCACCGCGCGATGGGGTCCTAGGCGTGGTCGACTTCGTTCAGTGCGCTCCGCGCGATTCGGCTAGGTCAGGTCCTCGCTGAACTTCGTGTGGCCCTGGTCGTCGATGTAGCGCATCGACAGAGACGCCCCGGCGAAGTCCATGACCGCGAAGCCGAAGCGGTTCCAGCTCGCGTCGTGCTCCTCGAAGAAGCCGTCGCCGTCGCCGGCCTCGGGGATCTGCCAGGTCCCCGGCGGCGGGATCGTGGCGCTCGTCGTCGCCGGGATCGGCACGCCGCCGTGGCCGATGCAGCGCATGAACGCCACGCCGGCGATCCCCTCGGCCGCCTCGAAGCCCATGCAGCGGTGCTCGTGGCCCCACATCCAGGCGGCGATCCTGCCGTCCCGCAGCAGCGGCCCGAGCTTGTGCGGCAGGACCTGTCCGATGTCGCCGAGGTCATAGCTCGAGACGAACTGGTGGTGGCTGAGCAGCATCATCCGGCGGTCGTCGAGCTGCGCCGCCCATTCCTGCACGCGCGCCGCCTGCGGATCGGCCAGCAGGCCGCGCAGCCCCTTGCCGAGGACCTCCGTGTCCCATGACGTGTCCAGTCCGACGAGATCCCATGCCGGTGTCCTGATGCGGAAGTAGCTCGTCGGCTTGCCGTCGCCCGGCGAGCGCTGCTTGGCGAAGCGCTCGTCCGCCAGCAGCGTGCCGAAGTAGCCCCAGCCCCCGCCGTACATGTCGTGGTTGCCGTTCAGCGACCACGAGGTGACGCCGTGGCGCGCCTGCGCGGTCGTGACGGGCCACATGCCGTCGGCGAGCACGCGGAGCTTGACCTCCTCCGCGACGCCGGAGTAGTAGACGTCGCCGAGGTGGATGACGTGCACCGACCGCTTCGCGGCGAGCGCGTCCCTGACCTCGGCGGCCATGAACCCGGCCACGTCGCGCGCGTGCTGGAGGCCCGATCCCCAGTCGCCGACGAGCACGACGCGCGCGTCGTCGTCGGCGATCTCGTACTCGGCCGGCTCGACGTTGAAGGGATGGTTGCCGCGCGAGAGGCGCTCGAGCGTCGCCTCGCCGATGCGCGTCACCCATTCGGGATCGCGCGACGAGAACTTCTCTGGAAGGTGCTCCTTGAGCTCCTCCACGACCCCCACGATGCGCCGCGTCAATCGGTGCAGCGGGGGCTCGTGGACGAGGTCGCTCTTGCGCGCCTCGATCTCCAGCGAGCTCTGCATGAGGCTGACCGTCGGGTCGCGGCTGAAGAACGGCAGGTTGGCGTGCTCGCCGCCCGACGAGGGCTCGCCGGCGCCGTCGGCGGGCAGCGCCTCGAGCATCGCGGCGCGGGCGTTGTCGGGAGCGTGGCCGATCGCCTGCGCGGCCGCGGCCGCGGGCTCGTCGAGCTTGCCGGATGCGAGCGTGCTGCGCAGCGCGCCGACGTAGTCGGCGATCTCGTCCTTGCTGAGGTAGTCGGCGATCATGCCGGCGAGCCTATGGGTCAGTGCGGTGCATTGCCACCGGCGCCGTCGACCGGCAGCCCCGCCGATCGCCACGCCTGAAAGCCGCCGTCGAGGTCGGTCGCGCGCGCGAAGCCGAGCTCCTGCAGCGACGCCGCCGCGAGGCTCGACGTGTAGCCCTCGTCGCACATGACGATCACGCGCCGGTCCAGTCCGCCGACGCGCTCGTCGCGCGCGTCGCTGGACGGGTCACAGCGCCACTCGAGCACGTTGCGCCCGATCCAGAGCGCCTCGGGCACGACGCCGTCGGCACGACGCTGGGCCTCGGTGCGGATGTCGATCAGCAGCGCGCCGTCGCGGACGTCCTCGCTGGCCTCCAGCGGGCCCACGCGTCGCAGCCGCGCGCGCGCCCGGGCGAGCATCTCGTCGATCGTCCGGCGCGGGGGCATGACCCGCAGGCTACGGCGTGAAGCGATCCTCGGCGATGCCGACGCGCTTGGAGAACGGGCTGTCGAAGACGCCGGTCGCGTTCATCTCGCGGTGCACGCGCTGCCAGTCCGCGTAGCGCGGGTACATCGACGCGACTAGCCCGTGGCTGCCGGTCAGCGTGTTGACCTGCCCCCAATGCGGCCTGCCGCCGAGCGCGTAGAGCGCCTCCTCGTAGGCGCCGAGCATCTCGAAGCCGCCGTCGTTGCCGCGCAGCTGGATGAGCTCCATCATCATCGTGTCGTGGCCGTGCATCATCGACACGAACGCCGGTGACTGCTTGACGAAGCGCAGCGCGATCGGCGAGCTCTGGTAGACCTTGCCCAGCCGCCGCTGGCGATCGGCGACCTCGAAGACGCGCTCGACGGCCTCGATGTGGCGCCCGTCCATCGGGATGCCGATCTCCGCCGAGTACGCCGGCACGAGGTTCGCGTTGCCGATGTTGAAGACCTTGTAGCTGAGCTCGTCGTACTCGTCCTTGACGAGCGCCTTCATCGCGCTCTCGAGCAGGAACGGCGCGAGGTCGGGCTTGAGGTGCAGCACGAGGTTCAGCAGCCGCGGCGTGATCGGCAGCTTCGCGAACAGCTCCACCGGCCAGCTGCGCATGCGCTTGTCCCACGGGCGGTTGTGCGGATCCTCGACGCGGTTGCGCGTCGTCACGAGGCACGGGTGCTCGTGCTTGCGCTCGTAGGGGCTGAAGACGAGCTCGTAGTGCTCGTTGGCGTCGAGCACCGCGCCGTCCTCGAGATCGGCGCGGACCTTCGCCCACGGGTGCATCTCGCGCACCTCGCGCAGGTAGAACCGCGGCTCGACCTCGATCAGCGCGGTGCAGATGACGCCCATGCAGCCCATGCCGACGTTGACCGCGTCGAAGACGCCGTCGTCCTGGATCAGCGTGCGCCGCGCGCCGTGGTGCGCTTCGAACGCCGCCCGGTTCGTCGGCCCGCCGGCACGCTCGACGCGCACGACGCGCCCGCCCGAGACCACCATGTCGAGCGAGTGCGCGTAGTCGTTCAGCGGCCCGTACGTCGTGCCCGAGCCGTGCGTCGACGTCGACATGACGCCGGCGATCGTCTGGTGGTCGTAGCCGCCCATCTGCTGCAGCGCGAGGCCGGCGCGGTCGAGGTGGGCGTTGAGCTCCTTTATGCGGATGCCGGCCTCCGCGCGCACGAGCGAGCGCGCCTGCCACGCCGGCGCGAGGAAGTCCGGCTCCGACGACGGCACCCGCGCGAGCCCGTCGGTCTTCATGAGGAAGCCATCGGTCAGCGCGACGTCCGACCACGAGTGGCCCGAGCCGACGGCGCGCGCGGTCACGCCCGCCTCCTCGGCGAGGCGCACGATCGCCACCACGTCGTCGATCGAGCGCGGGCTGTAGATGCGCAGCGGGTCGATCGACTGGTTGCCGAGGTGGTTGCGCCACGTCTTGCGCACGTCGTAGGCCGGTGCGGCCATCACGGCCTGCCCGCGGCGGCGAGGTGCTCGACGCCGCGCTCGGCGAGCGCCGCGATCGTCTTGGACGGGTTGACGCCGAGCGACGTCGGCACGATCGAGCCGTCGAGCACGTACAGGCCGTCGTAGCCGTGGACGCTGCCATGGTCGTCGACGACGCCCGTGCGCGGGTCGTCGGACATCGGGCAGCCGCCGAGCGGATGGACGGTGATGAACTTGCCCAGCGGCCCCGCGTCGAGGGCGAAGAACGACGTCGCGCCCGCCGCCGCCGCGAGCTCGCCGGCGACGACGCGCATGCGCTCGAAGAGCTGCGCGCTGGCGTCCTTGCTCCAGCGGATGTCGAAGCAGCGAAACAGCGGCGTCAGGCGCATGCGCCCGTCGGCGGCGTCGCGGCCGATGTTCAGGAACACGAGCGTGTCGCCGATCGGCGGCATGCGCTTGGCGAGCGTCATGTCGCGGTGCGTCACAGACCGATCCGACAGTCCGACCCTTGCGGCGAGGTCCTTCGCGCGCAGCACGACGCGCCCGAGGCCGGTGATCGCGCGGATCCCGCGGACGATCTGCAGCAGCCCGCCGAAGTTGCCCGGCAGCGCGCCGTCGGCGACCATGAAGCCCTGCGTCGCGTCGAGGTCGATCCGGCTCGTCATCGTCGGCCCGATCTCCGTGCGCGCGCCGGCGACGTCGGCCTCCCGCGGATCGATCGCGAGCGACAGCGCGTCGCCGTTGCCCGAGAAGCGCGTGCCGAGCGCCGGCGACAGGCGCGGCAGGCGGCGCTTGTTCTTGAGCAGCAGCCGCGTCGAGCCGAGCGTGCCGGCTGCGAGCACGAGCACGGGCGCGCTGACCTCGCCGCCGGTGCGGTACTGCAGGTCGCGGAAGCCGACGCGCCACGCGCCACCGGCGCTCGCCGGGGCGTCGATGCGCAGCGCCTCGTGCAGCGGATAGACCTCCGCGCCGTGGCTCTCGGCGCGCGCGACGTACGTGATGTCGACGGTGTTCTTCGACATTCGCGGGCAGCCGATGTCGCAGCGCCCGAGGTTCGCGCAGCCCTGCTGGAAGGCGCCGCTGAAGGGGTGGTGGCGATCCTCGCCGAAGTGCACGGCGATCGGCAGGCGCTCGGACGCCATGCCGGCGTGCGCGGCCATCGCGTCGAACGCGCGAACCTTCGCCAGCGGCGGGTCGGCCGGCGTCTCGCGCGGGTCGAGCGCCGCCTCCGTGCGGTCGTAGTACGGGCGCATCTCGGCGGCGTCGATCGCCGCCGGCCACGGCGGCTCGTCGAAGACGCCGTCGGGCGCGCGCAGCTGGACGTTCGCGTAGACGAGCGAGCCGCCGCCGACGCCGGCGCCGGTCATGACGGCGACGTCCCGCATGATCCGCAGGTCGAACATCCCGCCGGGTTGTGGCGCGCGTGCCAGAACATCCGCGGCGCCTGCTCGGGGCGGTCGGGGTAGTCGCCGGGCCCGAAGCGCCGGTCGCGCTCGAGCACGCACACGCGCCAGCCCTGCTCCGCCAGGCGGCAGGCGGTGATCCCACCGCCGAACCCCGAGCCGACCACCACCGCGTCGTAGGCGGACTCCATCCGCTGACACTAACCGCAGCGCGCGTGCGGGTGGTGGACGCTGGTCACACAGTGGGCTCGTCGTGCTCCTGCGGATCGGCGGGGATCGCGAGCGCCACGCCGGCGACGGCGACGATCCTGTGACGCGGCCGCAGGCCCGCGGCGCGGACGCCGCTGTCGGACACGCGGCGCGGCATCTCATTCACCCTTCCGTGACGAGCAAGCAGCGCTCACGCCCGTTCGCGGTTAGGCTCACGTGTGAGATGGCCGACGAACAGGTCTTCGAGGGTGAGCGCGTCGGACGAGACGATCCGCGCTACGGCACGCTCGTGCGCGGCTTCAACCTGCGCTGGGTCGGGCGGCCGCGGTACGTCGAGCTGTGCGGTGACGCCGAGCAGGTGCGAAGCGCCGTGCAGCGGGCGGTCGACGACGGCCTGCGCCTGACCGTCCGCGGCGGCGGCCACTGCTACGAGGACTTCGCCTCGGGCAACCAGGACGGCGTGATCGTCGACCTGTCGGCGATCAACGGCGTCTATCGCGATGGATCGTCGGGCTGGTACTGCATCGAGGGCGGCGCGACGCTGTGGGACGCGTACGCGCGCCTGTACCGGCTCTACGGCGTGACGATCCCGGCCGGCTCGTGCGCGTCCGTCGGTGCCGGCGGGCACATCGTCGGCGGCGGCTACGGCCTGCTCTCGCGCCTGCACGGGCTGACGGTCGACTGGCTGCACGCGGTCGAGGTCGTCGTCGTCGACGGCGCGGGGCACGCCGAACTGCGCACGGTCAGCCGTGACTCCGAGGATCCCGACGACCGCCTGCTGATGTGGGGGCACCTCGGCGGCGGCGGCGGCAACTTCGGCGTCGTGACGAAGTACTGGTTTCGCGAGGCGCCGCAGGCGCCGAAGGAGGCCTACGTGCTGAGCTTGGCCTGGGACTGGAGCGATCTCGCCGAGGCGAGCTTCGGCACGCTCGTCACGAACTACGGCGAGTTCCTGGCCGCCAACAGCGAGGTCGGCAGCCCGTACGCGGGGCTCTTCGCGCTGCTCGCCCTGCACCAGCAGTCGGCGGGCCAGATCGGGCTGACCGTGCAGTACGTCGGCGACGAGCCGTACCTGCTCGAAGAGTTCGCGGCCGAGATCTGCAACGGCATGCCGGCCGCGAACCCCCAGCGGGTGCCGCTGGGCTACCACGGCCTGCCGCAGCCGGCGACGAGCAGCGTGCGCTGCCTGCCGTGGCTGTACGCGACGCAGACGCTCAACGGCACCGGCCCCAACCAGCGCGGCAAGTACAAGTCGGCGTACATGAACGAGCCGTTCCCCGACAAGCAGATCGCCGCCATGTGGCGGGCGCTGAAGAACCCCGAGAACGCCAACAAGCAGGCGTTGCTCCAGGTCGACTCCTACGGCTGCCAGATCAACGCCGTCGCGTCGGACGAGACGGCGGTGCCGCAGCGCTCGTCGATCATGAAGCTCCAATATCAGACCTACTGGACCGACCCGACCCAGGACGCGCCGAACCTCGACTGGATCCGCGGCTTCTACGAGGACATGTACGGCCCCGCCGGGCCGCGGCCGGACGGCGTCATGGACGGCTGCTACGTCAACTATCCCGACGTCGACCTCGTCGACTGGCAGGAGCTCTACTACCAGGACGCCTACGCGAAGCTGCAGGCGGTGAAGGCGCGCTGGGACCCCGGCGACGTGTTCAACCACCGCCAGTCGATCGAGCTGCCACCGCCGACTTGACCGCCGCGGCGGCCAGCGGCCCGAGCCTGCGCGACTTCCTCGACAACGCGGGCGCCGTCGCGCGGGCGCCGGCGTTGCCGGCCGACCCGCGGCCGCGGCGCTTTCACCGCAGCATGCCCGGCTACGCGCCGAGCGCGCTCGCCGACGCGCCGGGCGCCGCCGAGCGGCTCGGGCTCGAGCGGCTCGTCGTGAAGATGGAGGTGCAGCGGTTCGGCCTGCCGTCGTTCAAGATCCTCGGCGCGTCGTGGGCGGTCTGCCGCGCGCTGAGCGCCCGCGCCGGACGCGCCGAGCCGGCCCCGACGTTCGACGAGCTCGTACG
>JAWVGK010000321.1:0-6660 GCA_033855155.1 Solirubrobacteraceae bacterium
CGCGCGATCCGCTCGATCGTGACCTGCTCGTGTGAGCCCTCGCCGAGCAGCTCGCGCGCGGCGGCGAGGATCGCGTCCTCGGTCGCGTTGCGCGGCGTCAGCGCCTCGGCGGGCGGCGGGGTCACCGGTGTGCCCCGAAGTGCGCGGAGATGCGCTCTCGCGTCTGCGACGGCGCGACGATCTCGTCGACGAAGCCCGCCGCCGCGGCGACGACGACCGGCAGGTGCTCGTCCTCGTAGGCCGCCGCGAGGACGGCCGGGTTCCCACCCGCCTGCAGCTCGCGGCGCGCGGTGATCTCGATCGCCTGCGTCGCGCCCATGACGCCGATCCTGGCGCTGGGCCAGGCGAACGTGAGGTCGTGTCCGAGGTCGCGGCAGTTCATGACGATGTGCGCACCACCGTACGCCTGTCTCAGGGTAACGGTCACGCGGGGCACTGTGGAGACGGCGAACGCGCGCAGCAGGTTTGCGCCGCGCCGCAGCACCGCCTCGCGCTCCTGGCGCACCCCCGGCCGGAAGCCCGGCGTGTCGGCCAGCACGACCAGCGGCAGCCCGAACTTGTTGCAGAAGTCGACAAACCACGTGCCCTTGTCGGCGGCGTCGGCGTCGAGCGTTCCGCCGAGGTGCTTGGGCTGGTTGGCGATGACGCCGATCGGCCGGCCGTCGATCCGCGCCAGGCCGACGACCATGTTGCGCGCCCAGCGCGGGGCGAGCTCGAGCAGCTCGCCGCCATCGACGAGGTGGCGGATGACGAGCCGCACGTCGTAGACCTTGCGCTGGTTGGCCGGCACGTGACGCGACGGGTCGCCCGCGGGCGGCTCGCGCGGCGGCGCCAGCGGCAGCGCCCCGCCGGCCTTGCCCGGCAGGTGCGCGAGGACGTTGCGCACGAGATCCCCGGCGGCGACGTCGTCGACGGCATCGAGGTGCGAGACGCCGGTGCTCCCGTGGACCTTGGGACCGCCGAGCTCGACCGCGCTGACGCGCTCGCGCGTCACGCGCTCGATGATCTTCGGACCGGTGAGGAACATGCGCGACTCGGGGCCGGCCATCATCACGAGGTCGCCGAGCGCCGGCGAGTACGCCCCGCCGCCGGCGCACGGCCCGCCGATGACGGCGATCTGCAGCGCCTGCGAGCGCGCCTGCGCGCGGAAGATCGAGGCGTACGCGGCGAGTGCCGCGACGCCCTCCTGCAGCCGCGCCCCGCCCGAGTGCGGGAAGCCGACGACCGGCGCCCACGCGCGCTCGGCCATCTGCATCGTGCGGACGATCGTCTCGCCGCCCGCCGCACCGAGCGAGCCGCCCTTGTACGTGCCGTCCTGCGCCCAGATGTACACGGCACGCCCGCCGACCTTGCCGCTGCCGGCGATGACGCCGTCGCCGACGGCCGAGCGATGCGTGTGGAACGTGCCCGGGTCGCACAGCAGCTCCGCGCGTGCGCGCGCGAGCTTCACCGGCTCGCGGATGACCGCGGCGGCCGTCGCGGGCACCGCGGCCTTCGCCTTGCCGGCAGGCTCGGCCGGCGCCGCGTCGGCGCCGTTGGACTGCACGTCAGCGGGTTGCGGCACTGGTGTCATCTCCCGGTCACGCCTTCCTGATCGCAAGGCACGCGTTCTGGCCTCCGAAGCCGAACGAGTTGCTCAGCGCCAGCTCGAGCCCCGGCGCCTCTCGCGGGCCGTCGGGGACGTAGTCCAGATCGCATTCGGGGTCCGGTTCCCCGAAGTTCAGCGTCGGCGGCAGGATCCCGCGATCCAGCGCGCCGAGGACCGCGACCGCCTCGACGGCGCCGGCCGCGCCGAGCAGGTGCCCGATCGCGGACTTCGTGCTCGACACCGGCGGCGAGCCGCCGTTGAACACCGCGTGGATCGCGAGCGTCTCGATGCGGTCGTTGAACGGCGTCGACGTGCCGTGCGCGTTGATGTAGCCGACCTCGCTCGGCTCCACGCCCGCGTCGGAGAGCGCCGCGCGCATCGCCTTCGCGGCGCCGCGCCCGCTCTCGTCCGGCTGGGTCATGTGGAAGGCGTCGTTCGACGCGCCGTAGCCGACCACGTACCCGAAGATCTTCGCTCCGCGTTCGCGTGCGAGGTCGCCGCGCTCCAGCACGAGCACGCCTGCCCCCTCGCCCATGACGAACCCGTCGCGGCGCGCGTCGAACGGACGCGACACCCCCTGCCTGGAGAGCGCGCCCATGCGCTCGAACGCCGCCATGCACAGCGGCGTCATCGCGGCCTCCGTGCCGCCGGCGACGACGACGTCCGCCTCGCCGCGCTCGATCATGCGCTTGGCCTCGCCGATCGCATGGCTGCCCGTCGCGCACGCCGACGAGACGCTGAAGCCCGGGCCGTGCGCGCCGAGGCTGATCGCGATCATGCCGGCCGCGGCGTTGGGCATCATCATCGGCACGAACAGCGGCGAGACCGCGCGCACGCCACCGTCGATGAAGGCGCGACACTCGTCCTCGAGCGTCTTCAGCCCGCCGACGCCGGTGCCCACGAGCACCGCGAGGCGCTCCGGGTCGACGCCGTCGGGCAGTCCCGCCTCCTCGATCGCCTGTGCCGCGGCGCAGACCGCGAACTGCGTGTAGCGGTCCGAACGCCGCGCCTCCTTCGGCGTCATCGCCGAGGTGGGGTCGAACTCCGAGCACGGAGCGCCGCCGTCGACGATGCCCGACTGCCGGTCGAGCAGGGCGTCGAAGAACGCGTCCGGGCCCTCGGCGATTGAGGTCACGACACCACGCCCCGTGATGGCGATGTCGACGTGCTCGCCGGGATGTGAGGACCCGCGCGGCGTCACGCCGGCGCCCCCTCCTTGTCGTCGTGCAGGCGCATCGTCAGCTCGATCGCCGCGCCGACGGACTCGATCGGCTTGAGGTCGTCGTCGGAGATCGTGATGCCGAAGCGGTCCTCGAGCGC
The DNA here is from genome assembly GCA_033855155.1 of Solirubrobacteraceae bacterium. Lineage (GTDB taxonomy): Bacteria > Actinomycetota > Thermoleophilia > Solirubrobacterales > Solirubrobacteraceae > CADCVQ01. The sequence goes on from JAWVGK010000321.1 coordinate 2,909, forward strand.
CTTGACGAGCTCGACGAGGTCGAGCGAGTCGACGTCGAGCTCGGACCACGTGTTGTCCGGCGTCGCGTCGCGGGCGCCCGGCACCTTGATCGCTTCGAGCTGGTCGCGGATCTCTTCGAGGACGTCGTTCTCTGTCACAGCCATGCAGGTTCCTTTCTCATGCGGCCATCGCGCCGTCTACGGCGAGGGTGGCCCCGTTGACATACGCCGCTTCCTCAGAACAGAGGAACGACACGGCGTGGGCGACCTCTACGGGCTGCCCGACGCGGCCGGCTGGAACGCCGGCCACAAGCTTGTCGACGACGTCGGTCGTCATCTCGGTCTCGATGACGCCCGGCGTCACCGCGTTGCAGGTGATGCCCTTGCGGGCCATCTCGCGCGCGACCGTGCGCGTCAACGACAGCATCCCGGCCTTCGCCGCGCCATAGTTGCTCTGCCCCGGGTTGGCGTGCAGCGCGACGACCGACGAGATGTTCACGATCCGGCCCCAGCGCGCCTTGAGCATGTCGTCCAGCGCGCGGCGCGTGCAGTGGAAGGCGCCGTTGAGGTTCGTCGCGATCACGCCCTCCCAGTCCTCGGCGCTCATGCGGATCGTCAGGCCGTCGCGGCGCTCCCCGGCGTTGTTGACGAGCACGAGCACGGGCCCGTAGCGCTCGCGCACCTGCTCGAAGGCGGCCTGGACGGACTCGGGGTCGCCGATGTCGGCCTGCACGTCGCCGCTCGTGCGCCCGAGCGTCACGGCCTGGTAGCCGTCCGCGCGCAGGCGCTCGGTGATCGCGGCGCCGATGCCGCGCGAGCCGCCGGTGACGAGCGCGACCGCGTTCTCAGGCGGTGGCACGGACGCGCTCCTTCCACGACATGACGCCGGCGCCCCAGGCGAAGCCGGCGCCGAAGGTCGCCATCGCGACGGTGTCGCCGGGCTTCAGGCGCCCGTCGAACTCGGCCTGCTGCAGCGCCAGCGGGATCGACGCGCTCGACGTGTTCGCGACGAGCGCGATGTTCATCATGACCTTCTGCTCGGGCACGCCGAGCTCGCGCGCGACCGACTCGATGATGCGCGCGTTGGCCTGGTGGGCGACGAAGACGTCGACGTCGTCGATGCCGATGCCCGCGCGCACGAGCGCGGCGCGCGTCGCCTCGCACATGCGCGCGACCGCGTGGCGGTAGACCTCGCGGCCCTCCATCCGCAGCAGGCGCTCGTCGCGGTCGACGTACAGGAGGTTCGCGTGGCTGCCGTCGCTGCGCAGCTCGAAGCTGCAGATCCCGCGCTCGAGCTCGCCGGCGGCGACGACGACCGCGCCCGCGCCGTCGGCGAAGAGGATCGCGGTGCCGCGGTCGGCGTGGTCGGTGATGCGGCTGAGCGCCTCGGCGCCGCAGACGACGACGAGCTTCGCGCGGCCGGACTCGACGAGCGCCGCGGCGTCGTCGAGCGCGTACAAGAAGCCCGCGCAGGCGGCGTTCATGTCGACGGCGCCGGCGAGGTCGCAGCCGATCTTCTCGGCGACCGCGGGCGCCATGCCGGGCATCAGGCGGTCAGGGGTGAGGCTGCAGACGATCACGCGGTCGACGTCGGCGGGATCGCGGCCGGCGTCGACGAGCGCCGCCGTGCAGGCCTCGGCGGCGAGGTCGGCGAGCGTGCGCGAGCCGTTGAGGTGGCGGCGCTCGCGGATGCCCGTGCGGCGCACGATCCACTCGTCGGTCGTGTCGAGGTGCTTCTCGAGATCGAAGTTCGTCACGATGGCCTCGGGGAGCGCCGCCCCGATGCCGAAGACGCCGGCCTTCATGCCGCCGCCCGCAGGGTGCGCTTGACGAGGCCGCGCAGGACGGCGCCGGGCCCGCACTCGACGAAGTCCGTCGCGCCCATCGCCTGCAGCGCGATCAGCGTCTCGCGCCAGCGCACCGGCGCCAGCAGGTTCTGCGCGAGCTCGGCGCGGACGTCGACGAACGGCTTCGTGCTGCCGTTCGAGAGCACGGGGAAGGCGGGCTCGCCGATGTCGGTGGCGTCCAGCGCGGCGCGCAGCGCGTCGGCGGCGGGTGCCATCAGGGGCGAGTGGAAGGCGCCGCCGACGGCGAGCTTGCGCGCGCGGCAGCCGACGGCCTCGGCCTTCTCGACCGCCGCGTCGACCTGCTCCATCGCGCCGGACAGGACGATCTGACCGGGCGCGTTGTCGTTGGCGAGCGACAGGCCGAGGTCGTCGGCGAGGGCGATGACGTCGTCGCGCTCGCCGCCGAGCATCGCGACCATGCCGCCCGGTTGGCGCTGCGCCGCGTCGCTCATCGCGTTCGCGCGCGCGCCGACGAGGCGCATGGCGTCTTCGAACTCGATCGCGCCGGCGGCGGTCAGCGCGGCGTACTCGCCGAGCGAGTGGCCGGCGGCGGCGAGCGGGGCGCTGCGATCGCCCGACGCCCACTGGCAGATCGAGCAGAGAAACAGCGCCGGCTGATGGCTGCGCGTGCCGTCGGCGAGACGCTCGAAGGGGTCGAAGCCCAGCAGCTCGATCCCACGCTGCAGCAGCGGGTTGTCGCGATGGGGCTCCTCCATGCCCACGGCATGGCTCCCCTGTCCCGGAAAGAGCAGGGCGGTGGTGGCTTGCGGCGAGGTCATTCCCCTAGACCTATCCCATCGAGCAGGTCGCGTTACCGACGTTCGACATACCGGACGCTTGTGTCGAAATGCAACGAGCTGCGTCGATGGGTTGCGGAGGCTGCTACGCGGTGGCCTGTCATTCGGCCCCCAAGATGCGGCTCGACGGCCCGTTTGCGGCCGGATTTCGGGGGTGTGCCCGGTATCCTGGAGGGGTCTGGCGAACGGTCGGGGAGGCGATCCGGGAGCGCACTCCTGCCATCGGCGTTCCGTCCGACCCGAGGCAGACAATGCGCAGCCCCACAAACGGCAGGCACCGCGCCGAACGAACCGCCGCAAGGTGCGAGAGAGCACCCGGCGAGAAGAGGAGCAGGTCGATGGAAGGCAGCTCGCAGACCCCAGTTCTCAGCGACGTCACGCCCGGCGAGGCCCTTTCCGTCAAGCGCTTCTTCACCACCCCCGGCCAGCACGCCTTCGACACGATCGAGTGGGAGCGCCGCGACGCGCGGATCGCCCACGGCGACCGCGTCGCCTTCGAGCAGCCCGACGTCGAGTTCCCGAGGTCGTGGAGCCAGAACGCGACGAACATCGTCGCGCAGAAGTACTTCCGCGGCCAGCTCGGCGCGCCGACGCGCGAGCACTCCGTCAAGCAGATGATCGGCCGCGTCGCGGGCACGATCGCCGACTGGGGCCGCTCGCGCGGCTACTTCGCGAGCGTCGAGGACGGCGACACGTTCGAGTCCGAGCTCGTCTACGTCCTCGTCCACCAGATGGCGGCGTTCAACTCGCCCGTGTGGTTCAACGTCGGCTTCGAGGAGAGCCCTCAGGCGAGTGCGTGCTTCATCCTCAGCGTGCAGGACACGATGGACTCGATCCTCGACTGGAACACGAAGGAAGGCAAGATCTTCCTCGGCGGGTCGGGCTCCGGCGTCAACCTGTCGAACATCCGCGGCTCGATGGAGCCGCTGAGCAAGGGCGGCACCGCGTCGGGTCCCGTGTCGTTCATGCGCGGCGCCGATTCATGGGCGGGCACGATCAAGTCCGGCGGCAAGACGCGTCGCGCGGCGAAGATGGTCGTGCTCGACGTCGACCACCCGGACATCCGCGAGTTCATCTGGTGCAAGGCCAAGGAGGAGAAGAAGGCCAACGCCCTGCGCGACGCCGGCTT
>JAWVGK010000322.1:0-6969 GCA_033855155.1 Solirubrobacteraceae bacterium
CCGTCGGCCGTGTCTTCAAGGGCACATGCCCACGAGCCGAGGAACAACCATGAGCCGCCGTGTCCTGCCGATCCTGCTGGGACTCACGATCCTGTGGCCGGCCGCCGCCGCGCAGGCCGCCGACACGCACGCGCCCGCCGGCGCCCGCGGCGACTGGCTGCCCGCCAGCGAATGGGTCATGTCGAGCTGGCTGCCCTACGACGAGCAGCGCCTGTACGACCTGCTGCACACCGATCGCGTCGAGCTCGACGCGTGGCTGGACGACCGCCACACGCTCGCGCAGCTCGCGGCCAAGCGCGGCCACCGCTCGCCGCGAACGCTGGCGGCGGCGCTCGTCGCCCCGCGCGTGCGCCACGCCTCGCCACGGCTCGCGCGCACCCTGCGCGACCGCGCGCTGGCGACGCTGACGCAGGCGCACCTCGCCAACCACGTCCTCTTCCACGTCTTCCACACGCCCGCGATCGCCGAGCACGCTGCGACGGTCTTCGGCGTCACCCCGAAGACCTACCGCCGCCTGCGCGACGCCGGCAACTCACCGCAGAGCATCGGCGCGACCGCGGGCCGCTCGCCCGAGCAGGTCGCCGCCGCGCTGCGCGACCTGCTGGCGCGCCGCGGCGCGCGCGCCGTCTCGAGCGGCGCGACGAGCCGCCGTCAGGCCGCCGCGCTGCTCGCCCACCAGGAGGCCGCGCTGGCGCGATACGTCCAGCGTCACTACCGCACGACGGCCCAGCAGGTGCAGTTCGTCTGCCACCTGTGACGGCGACGAACGTGCGTCACCCCAACGCGTCCACGGCGTGCGCGCCGGTGATCAACCGTCGCGGCCGTTGGGCGCGAACTGCGCCATGATCTCGGGCTCGAGGCCGGGGTCGAGCACGACGAGCACCTCGCAGCCGGCCTCGATGACCGTGTCGGCCTTCGGCACGAAGCCGGCACCGCCGCGCGGCAGCACGGAGATGATGAGGCTGCCCTCGGGCAACCGCAGGTCCGCCACGCGGCGGCCCGCGGCGGGCGCGTCGTCGGTGACCTCGACCTCGATGATCTCGAGCTCCTCGTCGGGCAGGTCGAGCAGGTGCACGAGGCCGTGGCCGGGGACCTCGTGCTCGATCAGGTTGAGGATCAGGTCGGTCGCCGACACCGCCGGCTGGATGCCGAGCAGCTTGAAGTGCTGGAGGTTCCGCGGGTTGTTGCAGCGCGCGATGATGCGTTCGCAGAGGTACTTCTCCTTGGCGACCTGGCAGATGAGGATGTTGTCCTCGTCGTCCCCGGTGACCGCGACGACGAGGTCGGCGCGCTGGATGCCGGCCCGCTCGAGCACCCACAGCTCGGTGCCGTCGCCGTACTGCACCGCGTGCTCGAGCTCCTGCTCGATGCGCAGGTAGGCGCGGCGGTCCTGCTCGATGAGCGTGACCTCCTGGCCGTTGCGGATGAGCTCGCGCGCGAGGTTCAGGCCGACCTTGCCGCCACCGACGACGATGACGTACATCAAGGCGCCGCGATCTCGGATATCGCCTTCTCGAACATCGCGATGCCGAGCTTCACCGCGCAGATCGTGTGCAGGCCCTGCTCGGCGTACCAGTCCGAGCGCGCCGGGTCCAGCACGCGCACGATCACGTGGCCGACGTCGAAGCGCCGCTGGGCGATCTGCGCGACGAGGATGTTCGTGTTGTCGCCGCGCGTCGCGGCGATGAAGATGTCGGCCTCTTCGACGCCCGCCGCCAGCAGCGCGTCGATCTCGATCGCGGTGCCGACGGTGAAGCGCCCGCCGGCGTCCTCCCACGACGTCGTCTGCCCGGCGTCGAGGCGCTCGTGCGAGAGCGGATCCTCGTCGAGCACCGACACGGTGTGCCCGGCGGACAGGGCGGACTTGGCGACGGCCGCGCCGACGCGCCCGGCCCCGACGACGAGAACCATCATGCGCCGGATGCTAGACGTTTTCGGGAGGCCGCTCGGTCGCGCGGTCTGCGCTCGCCGGGGCGGTGAGCAGCACGCGGCACGGGGCCTTGCGCACGACGTACTTCGTCGCGTCGCCGACGAAGTTGTCGAGCGGGCCGCCGATGCCGCCCAGCCGCGCCCCGCCGCGGATCCGCGACGGCTCCTCCGCCGCCAGCACGATCAGCTCGACGCCGCGGCGCGTGGCCTCCGCGACGATGCCCTCGCCGGCGCGGCGCGCGCGCACCGTCGCGGTCGCGACCTCGACGCCCTCGTACTCCTCCCCCACCGCCTTCGCCCGCGCGAGCGCCGCCCGCGCGCGCTTGAGCTGCGCGTCGGGCAGGCGCGCGTCGAGCGGCAGCGACAGCGGCACCTCGAAGACCCAGATCGCCTCGATCGTCGCGCCGCTGCGCAGGTCGTCGGCGTTCTCGGCGGCGGCCAGGCGGCCGGCGGTCTGGACGATGTCGTCGTCCAGCGGCGTGCCGAGGATCGGCACGAGGATCGAGCCGTACTCCGCGCGCACCGGCTCGGAGCGCAGCGCCTGCGCCGAGACCGTCACGCGGCGAAGCACCGACAGCCCGCCGCGGCGGCGGTAGGCGACGTACAGCGCGACGCCGATCGCCATCCAGACGATGCCGACGATGCGCGCGCCGACGTGGAACGTCAGCAGGCTCGCGAGGCCGCCGGCGGCCATCGTCGCGCCGAGCAGCGCCGGCAGCGGCAGCGAGCCGCCGCCGACGCGAATCGACATCGGGATGCTGTACGGGCGTTCGCGCTCGGGCTCGCGGTAGCGCAGCACGCAGATCGAGACGTGCGCGACGAGGAACGCGAGCATCGCGCCGAACGCGTAGATGCCGACGAGGAAGTCGAGGTCGCGCGGCACGACGAGCGCCGCCGCGAGCACGGCCGCGACGACGATGACGACGTACGGCGTGCCGAACTTCGGATGCAGGCGCCCCATCGCGCTCGGGATCTGGCGATTGGTCGCCAGCGAGTACGCCAGCCGCGAGAGCCCGAGCATCGCCGCGTGCGCGCCGACGACGAGCGTCAGCGTCGCGAGGCCGGCGGTCGCGTAGTAGAACGCCTGCGACAGCCAGTCGGGCCTGAACGTCTCGACGACGGCGAGCACTGGGGCGTCGAGCGCGTGACCGGTCAGCGAGTCCATGCCGGGCGTCACCGGCAGCGCGGCGACGGCGACGAACGAGATGCCGACGTAGACGACGATCACCGCCAGCGTCGCGCTGGCGATCAGCCGCCGCAGGCCGCGGCGGCCGACCTGGACCTCGCTCGCGATCCCCGTGGCGGACTCCAGGCTCGTGAACGCGACCGTGCTGACGGTCAGCGCGAACAGCAGGTCCGCCCAGCGCGGGCTCGTGCCGATGTCGATCGTGTCCGTCATCGCGCGGACGTCGACGACGAGCAGCGCGCCGACGCCGATGACCAGCAGCTGCAGCACGATGTCGGCGATCACGAGCGCCGTCACGCGCTCGCGCCGGCCGCCGCCGCCGAAGGCGCGGATGTTGCGCACGGCGACGTAGACGATGATCGCCAGCGCCAGCGCGAGCTCCGGCGCGCCCTCGCCGAGCGGTCCCCAGAACGCCGCCGCGTAGTTCGTCGCGGCGAATGCCGTGACCGCGATCAGGATGAGGAAGTCCAGCAGCACCGCCCAGCCGGCGACGAAGCTCCACAGCTCGTTGAACGCGTGGCGCGCGAAGACGGTCGCGCCCGCGCCCTCGGTGTACATCGAGGCGCCCTCGACGTACGTCATCGCCGTGACGACGAAGAAGATGCTCGAGCCGAGGAAGACGAGCGGCGTCAGGCCGGCCGCGTGCTCCGCGACGATCCCGAGCGAGAAGTAGACCGCGCTCGCCAGCGACGTCCAGACGATCGCGAACAGCGCCGGCGATCCGAAGCCGCGGCGCAGCATCACAACAGCCGCCAGGTGAGGTACGCCCGGCCGCCGCCGGCGAGCGCGAACACGACGCCGAAGAGGACGCCGCGCGCGAACGGACCGCCGCCGTCGATGAGCGTCACCGCGACGAGCGCGACACCGACGAGCGCCAAGACGACCGACAGCGCGAGCGTCGAGCGGCGGTGCGCGTCGCGCAGCCGGTCGGCGGAGTCAGGCATTCGACGGCTCGGACTGGATGATGACGCGGCACGGGCGTTCGGAGAGCACGGTCTCGACGGTCTTGCCGAACAGCGTCGTGCCGGTCCGCGGGGGCAGCGGCATGACGATCACGCTGGCGCTCATCTGGCGCGCCTCGTCGACGATCAGGCGCCCGGTCCCGCCCGGTCGCACCTTCTCGATGTGGCCCGTCACGCGCCGGCCGCCCTGCTGCTTGGCCTGCTCGATGACGCCCATCGCGGCGAGCTCCTCCTCGGGCAGCTGCTCGCCCATCGGGGCCGCGTACGGGACGGTGATCGTGACGAGCACGTGGATGCCGCGCCGGCGCGGGCCGGCGAGCTTCGCCGCCGTCGCGATCGTCTGCGGCGAGTAGTGGCGGGCGTCGAGCGCGACGAGCACCGACTCGTACTCGGCCTCGGTGTCGGTCACCGGGCGCGGGATCACGACCTTGACCGTCGTCGTGAGGTCGAGGCCCTGGTTGCGGCGGTAGACGACGTACAGACCGATCCCGAGCACCAGCCAGACCGTGCCGGCGAGCAGGACGACCGGCGTCAACGCGGTCACGACGACGAACGAGATCGCGGTGCCGATGCCGCCGAGGACCGCGAACAGCGGCAGCGAGTAGCCGCGGAAGCGGGCGTTGCCCGGGCCGGTGTACGGGCGCGCGAAGTCCGGCTGGATCTTGCGCAGGCGGATCACGGAGACGTGCGCGATCGTGAACGACAGCATCGCGCCGAAGGCGTACATCTTGCTGAGGAAGTCGGCCTTGCCGGGGATCAGCGTGACGATCGCGACGCCGCCGAAGACGAGGATCCCGATCCACGGCGTGCCGTAGCGCGGGTGCAGGCGTCGCAGCCGATCGGGGACCTGGCGGTGGATGCCCATCGAGTAGACGAGGCGCGAGACGCCGATCAGCCCGGCGTTGGTCGCGATGAAGAGGATCGTCGCCGCGAGCAGGCCGACGTAGATCTTGCCGGCGCCCTCCAGCGGGCCGAGGTGCAGTCCCTGGACGACGCCGAGGATCGGGTCGCCGGCGAAGCCGCCCTTGTCCTCGGGCAGGCCGAGCTTCGTGACGTACTTGTGCGTCTCGGCATCCTTGTACACCGGCAGCGCCGACAGCGCGACCGCCGGCAGCGTGAAGTAGATCGCGAACACCGCCAGGCGGACGCGGCTGATCGCCGCGGGGATCGTCGTGGCCTCGTCCTTGGCCTCCTCGGCGAGGTTGGAGATCGTCTCGATCCCGGTGTAGGCGACCATTCCGATCGGGATCGCGAGCAGGAAGTTCTTCCACGTCGGCGCGACGCCGAGCGTGACGTTGGCCGTCAGCTGGTCGACGTTCAGCACGAGCGCGATCCCGACGCCGACGAGCAGCACCTGCGTCATGAAGTCGACGACGGCGAGCGCGATGTTCAGCCCCGCCGACTCCTTCGCGCCGCGGACGTTGATCGCCGCCAGCACGACGATGATCAGCGCGCCGGCGAAGATGTCGGCGGGGCCCGATCGCAGCGGCTCCCAGAACAGCCCGCCGACGTAGTGGGGCACGAAGAACGCCGAGATCGCGACCGTGATGACGTAGTTCAGCATCTGCGCCCAGGCGGCGAAGAACGAGCAGAACTCGTTGAAGGCGTGGCGCGCGAACGACGACGAGCCGCCGGCCTCGGGGTACATCGCCGTCGCCTCGGCATACGTCGCGGCGGTCCAGAAGAAGATCACGCCGGTGATGACGAAGACGACCGGCGTGAGCCCGAGCGCGAGCGCCGCGACGAGCCCGAGCGCGTAGTAGATCGACGAGCCGACGTTGCCGTACGCCGTCGAGAAGAGGGCGTTGACGCCGAGCACGCGCTGCAGTCCGTGGAGTCGGCGTTCGGCCATCAGCGGCGGCAGTCTACGCCCGGGGGCGGGGGCCGCCGAGCACGCGCGCGCTCACAGCGTCGCGGCGAACGTCACGCGAACTTTTTATGCCTGCGACGGCGCTGGCGAAGCCTCGACTCGGAGCGGTCCGTGGTGTGACGCGCAGGGGCGCTGCCGGGGGCGATTCAGGCGGTCCTTCGCGCCGGAGGCGTGGTCGTCCTTCGGCCCACGGCCGAGCCGACGCCTTGGGCCTCGATCTGTGGCGCCATCTTCTCCCGGTGTGGTCGAGATCCGAAAAAGGCGCGCTATGCGCGCCTTTCCGCGTCTCGATCCGCGCGGTCGGCGTACGCGGGCGCCCGCGGACACCGGCGGAGCGCCGATCGCACCGCGTCGTCGCGGCCGCGCCCGGCGCCTACTCCTGCTCGACGAACTCCAGGATCGCCTCGAGCGTGACGTCGTAGCCGAGCGTGTCGCCGCCCGTCGGCAGCTGCTCCTGCCAGTCCAGGCCGAAGTCGCGGCGGTCGACGACCGTCGACAGCTCGATGCCGACGCGGTTCTCGGGGCTCAGCAGCCCCGCGCCCGGGAGGCCGATCCGGCCAGTCGCCTCGACGGGCTGCGTGTGGCCGTGGATCGTCAGCTCGCCGGCGACGACGATCGCGCGCGTCGCGAGGTCGCCGCCGAACTCCGACACGACCCAGCGCACGTCCGGAAAGCGCGCCGCGTCGAGGAACTCCGACGACAGCATCCGCTCGCGGATGACCGGGTTGTTGAGGTCCAGGCTCTTCACCGGGACGACCGCCTCGAGCGTTCCCGCGGGTACGTCGAGCGTGGCGTCGATCTCGGCGAACCCCGCGCGGTAGTCGCGCAATCCGAGGTGACGGACCTTGAAGGTCACCGACGAGAAGAAGCGGTCGGCATGCCAGACGCCGCCGGACAGGTGCTGCTCGAGGAAGCTCGCGGACGGTTCGGTCGGCGCGGACACAGGCGGACTGTAGTGCTCGGGCCCCCACCACCCCGCCCCGCGGTCGCCCGGCCGCGGCGAGCGTCCACGCGGGCGAGCG
>JAWVGK010000323.1:0-4952 GCA_033855155.1 Solirubrobacteraceae bacterium
GGCGCACTGGCCGCCGGCCAGGCTCGCGCCGCGCGGAGGCATGAAGACCGTGACGTCGCCGAGCTTCGGGGCGCCGCCGAGGTGATGCGAGAAGCGATCGACGAGCACGCGCTGGCCGACCTCGAGCGTCGGCAGCATCGACTCCGACGGGATCCGGTAGGGCTTGACCGCCAACGCCTGGATCGTCAGCGCGAAGAACAGCGCGACCGCCACGATGACGACGAGCTCCGCTACGGAGCGCAGGCGCGATGTCATGCGGCGACGGTAGCCGCGCGACGTGAGAGGAAGATAAGAAGCACGCGCCGGCACAGCGTCCGCATGGTCAGCGCCGCTTCTTCGTCCTGCGCGGCGGGGGTGGCGTGGCGCCGGCCGCGGGCATGGCCGGCGCCGGTTCGGCGCTCGCCGCGCCGATCGAGCCGAAGCGCTGTCGCAGGATGAGGCCCTGGGCCACCGTCCAGAGGTTCGTCGTGATCCAGTAGACGAGCAGTCCGGCCGGAAACCTCTGGACGACGACCACGAAGACGAACGGCAGCGCGTACATGACCAGGCGCTGGGTGCGGTCGGCGGTCGACGGCGTCAGCGCGCTGGACAGCAGCTGCGAGCCGACGTACAGCACGATCAGCGCCGCGAGCGCCCCGCCGGTCGCCCTCACCGTGAGATCGGAGATGAACAGGAAGTGCTCGCTGCCGGTCATCGCGCCGGCGATCTGCGCACACGGTGACGTGCTCGCCGCCGCCGCGGCCCTGCCGCAGATGTCGACCTTCAGGTCGTTCTGCAGCAGCAGGTAGAGGCCGATGAAGAACGGGATCTGCGCGACGAGCGGCAGGCACGACGCGAACGGCTGGATGTCGTTGTCCTTGTAGAACTGCATCACCGCCTGCTGCTGGCGCGGCTTGTCGTCCTTGTGCTTGGCCTGCAGCTCCTTGATCTGCGGCGCGCAGCGCACGATCGCCTGCATCGACCGGAACTGCTTGACGGCCAGCGGCGCGAGCAGCGCGCGCACGACGACCGTCAGGAGCACGATCGACATGCCCCAGCCGACGCCGATCGTGTCGTGGAAGAACAGCAGCACGGGGTGCAGCAGGTCGATCATCCACTGCACTGGCGCGATCTGGGCGACGATGGGGGGCCTCCTGGGGCGCCATACGGTGAACGTCCATCCTCAGCCCCTCCGGAGCCGCGCGATAGCCGTCCTTGGTCTAGCGACCCACACCTGCGGCTGACCGCTCACCCGATCGCGAAGGTCATCCGCACGGCCACGCCCGGCTCGGTGTCCGTGATCTCGAGCCGCTCGGTCAGCCGAGCGATCAGGGGCAGTCCGAGCCCCACGCCCGGGCTGTCGGTGCGCGGTCGCATCCCGCTGCCCTCGTCGCAGACGACTACCTCGAGCAAGTGCTCCCGCACGTGGGCGTCGATCGCCATCACGCCGGGCTCGGCGAGGCCGAGATAGGCATGCAGGACGGCGTTGTTGAGCGCTTCGGAGACCGCCAGCGCGATCGTCGCGCACTGCCCGGCCGATGCTCCGCCGCTGCCGGCGAACGCGACGACGGCGTGGCGCAGCCGGCCGATGCTCTGCGGGCGAGCTGCCAGCTGTTCGTGCAGTGCCGTCGACGATCCCATGCCAGCGACAACGCAGGCGCGCCCTCAAACTGGCGCGGACGGCGGGCCGGCTCGACCGCGGCGGCGGAGCGCGCGCCGTTCTACTAGTCGCCGGCGCAGCCGCGAGGCGCCGGCACGCAGCCCGGCGGAACGCCGCCATAGGCCGGGTCGACAACCTGCGTCTGCGGGTTGAGCACGTGCGTCTCGGCGCCCGGGATGATGTACTCGATCACGCCGCCGGTGTAGCTGCGGTACGTCACGCCGGAGCTCTCGTACGCGGGGATCCCGAAGGTGTCGTTGGGGTTCAGCGGCAACGCCGGGCGCACGAGGACCACGCTGGCCTTTGCGTCGAGCGTGCCGACCGTGACGTTCACGCCGGAGTTCAGGCGATCCGGCAGCCCGGTCGAGTAGCGGTAGCGATCGGGGCCGAGGCCGCTCGGGTCGACCGGCGTCCACGACGCGCCGAACTGGCGCGTCCCGCCGCCCCAGACGCGGTAGACGACCTGCCCCGCCGCGGGCACGTCGGACACCGGTGGCTGCGGCGCCGCGCCGAGCGACGGCAGCGAGACGAGGCCGAGGAACGACACGTCCGTGCGGGTCGCGTCGAGGACCTGCTCGAGGACGTCCGCATCCTGGTCCTCGTCGTCGGGAATCAGGCCGCCGGCGGACGTGAACGCGACGACGAAGCCCGTCGCCGAGCTCGACGGCTGCGTCGCGGCGCCGGTCCCCGCGCGTCCGTACCAGGTGTCGATCGACGCCAGCGACGTCGTCGCGGTGCTGCGGTCGTAGCGGTAGACGTCGGCGAACGCGTCCTTGTCGCTCGCCAGCAGCGCCGAGTGCGACACGAACAGGACGTAGCGCCCGTCGCCCGACAGCGACGGCGCACCGCTGCCGCGGCCGTCGGTCCCGGGCGAGGCCCAGCTCGTCGACGCGCCCTGGCGGTCGCGCACGTAGACGTCGGAGGCACGGTTGGTGTCCGCCGCGTCGAAGCCGGCGACCGAGTCGAACGCGACGAAGCGGCCGTCGGCCGACAGCGAGGGCGTGCGACTGTCGGCGTGGCGGCGCTGGGCACCGCCGGAGTCGACCGACACGAGGCTCGTCGTGTGCGCCGACCGGTCGCGCACGAAGACGTCGTCGGCTTGATTGTGGTCGCCCCGCACGAGATCGGCCGATCGCGATGCGAACGCGACGATCGCGCCATCGGCCGACAGCGCCGGCGCGGCCGTCAACAGCACCGGGTGGTGCACCTGCGCGCCCGAAGCGCTCACCGACACCCGCTGCGTCCTGCCCGTCGCGAGGTCGTGCACGAAGACGTCGTGCGCCCGGTTGGTGTCCCCCGCGACGAGGTGGCGCGCGGCCGAGACGAACGCGACGACGTGCCCGTCGGCCGAGATCGCGGGCAGGGTGCAGTCCTCACGCGCCTGCTGGCCACCGCCTGCGATCGACACCCGCACGGTCCTGCCGGCCACCCGGTCGCGGACGAACACGTCGATCGCGTCGTTCGTGTCGCCAGCGACGAGGTTCGGCGCGGCCGACGCGAACGCGACGTAGCGCCCGTCGCCGGAGATCGCGGCCTGACCGGATCCCGCCCGCGTGTGCCGCGCCTGCCCGCCATCGGCGCGGACGGACACGCGCTCGGTGCGGCCGGTCCCGCGGTCGCGCACGAAGACGTCCGGCGAGCCGTTGGTGTCGCCGGCCACGAGGTCGTCGGCGGAGGAGGTGAACGCCACGTAGCGACCGCTCGCCGACACGGCCGGGCTCACGCTCGCCGCGCGCTCGGCGCGCGGCGCGCGACCCGCGGCGGCGGCCGCCGGCGCCGCCGGGGCCAGCGAGATCGCCAGCGCGCCGGCCGCCACCGCGCGCGTCATCGATCGCATGCCGCGCACGGCCCTCATGCGCGGGCGGCCGCGCGGGCGGTGCGGCGCTTGCGCGCCCGGACGTTGCGGCTGGTCGTGATCTTGCCCTGAAACAGCCACGCCGTCTGGCGCAGCGAGAACTCGAGGTCGCACGGCTCGACCGCCGACACCGCGTCCTTCGCGATCACCACGTCATACCAGCGCAGCGCCGCGCTGGCGGCGGTGTAGTGCACGCAGATGTTCGCGACGGTCCCGCACAGCACGATCGTCTTGACGTTCCACAGGCTCAGCATGTGATCGAGCTCGGTGCCGTAGAACGCGTCGTAGCGCACCTTCTGCACGACGAGCTCGCCCGCGCGCGGCGTGAGCTCCTCGATCATCTCCCAGCCCCACGTCCCGCGCAGCGCGTGCTCGGGCCAGATCTCGAACTCGGGATCGCCGGGGTCGTGGGTGTCCTGGCTGAAGACGACGCGCATCCCGCTCCCGCGCGCGAGCTCCAGCAGCCGGCCGATCGCGGGGACGGTGTCCGGCGCGGACGACACCTGCAGCGTCCCATCGTCGCGGACGAAGTCGTTCTGCATGTCGATGACGACGAGCGCGGTGCTCGCCGCGTCGAGCGTCACGCGCTCGTGCAGGTCGTAGTCCGGGATCTCCACGGTGATCGGCATCGCGTCTCCTGAGAGGTCGGTCGTGCCTATGCGGCAGCGACGTCGAGCCAGTAGTTCTGGCCATAGCGGCTGTCCCACGCGACGCAGCCAGTGTTGTCGGTGTTGTTGAACCACAACTCGACGCGGCTGGCGTCCGGCGGCACCTCGACCTCGACGGAGCCCGCCTTCAGCCCCACCGACTTGACCTCCATGCTGGGGTGAAAGCGCACGAAGCCGGCGATGCTCCACGCGTCCTGGCCGCGATAGCGGGCGCGGCACGTCGGAAGGCGCGCGGGGTCGTACTCGATGCGCAGCGGCTCGCCGGCGTGCTGTTCACCATCGCGCTGCAGCGTCCAATCCGACAGAAAACGTAGCGTCGACACGTCACTCCCCTCGGTGAAGCTGCACCGGCCCGCCCCCGTCAGGCCCCGATGGGCGTCAGCATTCCAGCACCGGCGCGCGAACGCAACCCGCTTCCCACGCTCCGGGTCGACGGCTCGTCAGGCGGCCAGCAGCGCGTCGAGCGTCGCCCGCGCGCGGCCGTCGGCGACGGCCTCGCGCGCCATCGCGGCGCCCGCCGCGACGCTCGTGCAGCGCCCGGCGACGTACAGGCGCACGCCGGCGCTGAGCGCCGCGGTCTGCGCCGCCACGCCGTGCTCGTCGCCGCCGGCGATCGCGCGCGTGAGCGCGGCCGCCAGCTGCGGGTCGGGATCGCCGCGCAGCAGGCTGCCGGGCGACTCGGGCAGCTCGATCGGGCCCTGCGTGTCCGATGCCGACGGGCGGCCGGTGCGCAGGACGTCGGCGCCCTCCATGCCGCGCACGGTGATCGCGCGCTCGGCGCCCAGCAGCG
>JAWVGK010000324.1:0-6746 GCA_033855155.1 Solirubrobacteraceae bacterium
CCGCGCAAGCTCGCGCAGCCGGCGACGAAGGGCGCGCTGGCCGAGGCGCAGCGCCGCGGCGAGGTCGCCGATCGCGCGCTGCAGGCGGTCGTGGCGAAGGCCACCGAGCACGCCGAGGCGCTCAACCGCACGGTGCTGACGATCAGCCAGCAGGCCGGCGACGACGGCCGGCTGTTCGGCTCGGTGACCAACCAGGACATCGCCGACGCGATCGAAGAGGCTCGCGGCGTGAAGGTCGACAAGCGCAAGATCCACCTCGAGGAGCCGATCAAGAACGTCGGCACCTACGTCGTCGTCGTCGAGGTCGCCGAGGGCGTCACCGCCTCGGTCAAGACGATGGTCGTCGAGCGCAAATAGTCCCGCTCGCCGCCCTCGCGGACACGATCTGGGGAGCCGCCGGCGTGATCGGCGGCCTCGCCTCGATCGCCCTGCTCGCATGGTTCGCCGGTCGCGGTCACAGCGACCGCGACCAGGAGGACGCCGCGCGCGACTTCTACGACGCGCACGGCCGCTGGCCCGACGAAGGCTGATCAGCGCTCGTTCCGCGCTACCGCGCGCCACCGCCGCAGACGTGCGCCCCGTGCCCGCGCGTGGCACCTTCTCCCCCATATCCGGGAAACAGGTGCCATCTTGATGCGCGGCGGATCGTCACGCGCTCCGCCGTCCGAGCCACGTGCGAACATGTGTTCGCGATGATGAATTTCGCGCACGTAGCGGGGCGCCGTTGGCCGGCCGGCCCGCGCCTCACGTCCCGGCGCCTACCCTGCTGACGCCGTGAGCGCCTACCCCGACTCCCCGCCGCGCCCGCCGGCGCAGATCGCCACCGGCGTCGCGCCGCCGCATTCGCTCGAGGCCGAGCAGTCGGTGCTCGGCGGCATCCTGCTCAGCGACCGCGCGATGTACGGCCTCGTCATCGAGGAGGGCCTGAAGTCCGAGGACTTCTATCGCGACCGTCACCGCGTGATCTACGAGTCGATGCTCGTGCTCTACCGCGAGAGCGAGCCGATCGACGTGCTGACCGTCGCCGAGCACCTGCGCAGCCTCGGCAAGATCGAGGAGGCCGGCGGCAAGGCCGCGATCGACGAGCTCACCGGCGGCGTCCCCGGACTCGGCGGCATCCGCCGCTACGCGCAGATCGTGCGCGAGCACGCGCTCATGCGCCGGCTGCTGAGCACGACCTACGAGATCCAGGCGTCGGTCCTCAACCACCAGGGCTCGCCACGCGACCTCGTCGAGCAGGCCGAGCGCGCGATGCTCGAGGTCGCCCACGACGACCGCCAGAAGGACTTCCGCACGATCGACGACATCCTCGACGACGAGCTGAAGAAGATGGAGAAGCTCTCCCGCGAGGGCACCTCCCTCACCGGCACCCCCTCCGGCTTCCGCGACCTCGACGAGATCACCGGCGGATTTCAGCCGGGGAACTTGATCGTCATCGCCGCACGTCCATCCATGGGAAAATGCCTGAAAGGTTCGACCCTTGTCTATGAGTCGTGGACCGGTCAACGGCGACGCATCGATGAACTGGTGGCCCTGCACGAGTCCGGCGACGAGGTGTGGGTAGCGGCGGTCGGAGTGGATCTGCGCCTCCGGCGGGCGCGGGTATCAGCGACATTTCGCAACGGCGTGCGGCCGCTGTTTCGTGTGACGACGCGACTGGGTCGCCGAACCGAGCTGACCTCCAACCACCCATTACTGACGCTCGACGGGTGGAAACGCGTTGAAGAGCTCAAGCCCGGAGCTCGGATCGGTGTACCGCGCAATCTGCCGCCAGCCGAGCAGTGGCAAAGCATGCCTGACTGCGAAATTGTGTTGCTTGCCGGGCTCATCGCGGACGGATCCCTTACCGGGGGGACGCCTCGGTTCATATTTGGGGAGAGCTCTGGGGTCGCTCACGTGGTGCAGGCGGCGACGGAGGAGATCGGCGCGAGCTGGCGTGCCGTGCGCAGGTCACCTACGAACGCGAACTACACGGCGTCCCTCTGCGGTGACGGCACGGTCGACGGCAATCCCGTCACCGAACTCTGCCGCCGCCACGGCATCTGGGGCAAGCGCTCGGAAGACAAGTTCATCCCCGATGCGATCTTCGGGCTCGACGAGCACGCGATCGCGCGCTTCCTCGGGATCCTCTACGCCTGCGACGGGCACATCTACGCGACCGACCGCCTAAGGCAGGTCGGCTACTCGACGATCAGCGAGCGGCTCGCGCGCGACGTGCAACACCTGCTGCTGCGGCTCGGCATCGTCTCGTGCATCCGCACGCTCAAGCGCGCCGTCTACGACGGCACCGTCAAGGTCGCTCGGGAGGTCCGCATCACGGGGCAGGCCGGCATCGAGCGCTTCTGCCGGCTCGTGGACGTGCTCGGCAAGGCACCGCAGGCCGGCCGCGCGATCGCCGGTGTCCGGGCTCGACGTCACGGCACGAACGTCGACACGCTGCCGATCGCGATCTGGGATCGCGTGCTCGCGGTCAAGGGCGCTGCGCCGTGGGCGGAGGTCAGCCGCGCCGCCGGCCACCCGCCCAACCACAACTGGCACGTCCGCACTCGGGGGCTGTCGCGACCGCAGCTGGAGAAGATCGCCCGCTGGAGCGCGGACGAGGAGCTCGCCCAGCTCGCGACATCGGACCTCTGGTGGGACGAGATCGTGTCGATCGAGCCGGCCGGCGAGGAGGAGACGTTCGACCTGACGGTGCCCGTGCATCACAACTTCGTCGCCGACGACCTCGTCGTGCACAACAGCGCGCTGGTCACGAACATCGCCGAGAATGCCGCGATCGACCACGGCCGCCCCGTCGCATTGTTCTCGCTGGAGATGTCCGAGACCGAGCTCGCGCAACGCTTCGTCGCCTCGCAGGGGCGCATCAAGGGCGACGAGCTGCGCAAGGGGCGCGTGCCGGATGGCAAGTGGCCGAAGATCCTGCAGGCGGCGGCGAAGCTCGCCGCCGCGCCGATCCACATCGATGACTCATCCGACGTCGGGATCATCGAGATCCGCGCGAAGGCGCGGCGACTGCACCAGCAGCAGCCGCTCGGACTGATCATCATCGACTACCTGCAGCTCATGCGGCCCGACGGCCGCGTCGAGTCGCGCGTGCAGCAGGTCGGCGAGATGAGCCGTGGCCTGAAGATCCTCGCGCGCGAGCTCGACGTCCCCGTGATCGCCCTGTCGCAGCTCTCGCGCGCCGTCGAGACCCGCGGCACGTCGATCGACAGCAAGCGCCCGCTGCTATCGGACCTTCGCGAATCGGGCAGCATCGAACAGGATGCAGACCTCGTCGCGTTCATCTTCCGCGAGGAGTACTACGACAAGGACACCGAGCGCGCCGGCATCGCGGACATCATCATCGCCAAGCACCGCAACGGCGCGATCGGAGACGTCGAGCTGACGTTCGCCCGCGAGTATCCGAAGTTCCTGAACTACACGTCGCCGGAGCGTTACGCGTAGGCGACGGTTGAAGTGTGCCCGCCCGACGTACGAAGTTGGCCAATCGGAAGGTCTGGTGAACTCGGAGCGCCCGGTGTCGTATCAACGGATCGAGGCATCGACCGTTCAATTGTGGTACAGGCCGCCAGAGATCGAATCTACCGCCTCGTCCCGCGCCTCCGGCCGACACTGATCGGGCATCACCGTTTGGGGTTCGCCCGAGGCCGGCCGAAACTCAGCCTCGCCGTCGACGGGTGTGCGAGCCCGGCGAACGGCTCGATCTCCCGTGGCGACGGACGGCAGCACTCGCACCGGCGAAGCCGGCATGTAGGCCGCGTCGTCGCTCGGCGCCGCGTCTCTGTCCAGGCCAGCCGCGCCGACAATCAGCCATCGAGCATCGCAGCCGCCAGGCGTTCGTCGATCGCTTCGATGCTGGCGGGGATGCGCAGGCGCTCGGCCTCGTCCGGATAGGCGGCTGCGAGCTTCGTCAGCTCCGCGCGCAGGAACGCCAACCCGTGATCGAGTTCGCGCTCGCCGGCATCCGTCCGCCGCGCGACGCCCATCGCGCGGTTCACCCGCGCCTGGGCCTGCGGCCACGAGCACTCCGGGTCGATCTCGTGGCGCAGCTGCGCCCAGCGGCGCGCGAGGCGGTCCAGGGTCTTGCGCTTCTCGTCGACCCGGCGATGCGCGGGCACGCTTGCCTCGGGGTTCGCGATCTTGGGGTGCCGCAGCGCCGCGGGCTGCCCGTCGCCGACCCGTTCGCGGCGGACGAACTCCAGCACGGAGCGCAGCGCGCGCTCCGGCTGGCCGAGCTCGCGCAGCAGCCGTCGCGCCGCTTCCACCTCCTCGCTGCCGTAGTGGACGCCGGCGACGATCATCCCGCCGGGCGCGACCTCGGCATCAAGCGCCTGAAAGTCCGCACGATGGCCGGTACCGGTCGGCGGCTCGACCTCGAAGCCCTGCCCTGCCTCGTCGGATACCTGCTGGCGCAGCTCGACCTCGACGCGCTCGGCGCAGCTCTTCAACGTCGGGTCCCCGGGCAGGAACACCGTCGCGACGAGATCGTCGGGGTCCTGGGGGCGGCGCCGCACGATGCGCCCGACCGCCTGACGGAAGAACAGATCGGTGCGCTTGACCGTTGCGTACACCGCCAGCACGAGGCGCGGGATGTCGACGCCCTCGCTGACCATGTTCACCGCAACCAACCAGCGCGGCGCATCGGCGCCACTCCGACCGAAGCGTTCGATCCGCGCGTGCGCCCCCACTTCGTCGCTGACGACTACGACGGGCTTCTCGCCGGCGATCGTGCGCAGCAGCGCCGCGGTCGCGCGCGCATGCGCGCGGTCGTCGCAGAGCACGAGCCCGGCGGCGTCGTCGATCACGGCGCGCGCCTTGAGCAGCAGGGCGTCCGCGTCGCGCAGCATCTGCGCCAGCAGCGGCGTCGCGGGATCGATCGCCGTGCGCAGCCGGCGCGCATCGTCGCGCGGGTCGAGCTCGTCCGCGAACGCGGCGACGGTCTCCTGCGCGTCGACGCGCCAGCGCAACGTCGCGTCGAGCAATCGGAAGGCGAGCGGCCGGCAGACGGCGTCCGCCACCGCCTCTCCATAGCCGTAGACGAAGTCCGGCGCGCAGCGGCGCTCCTCGTCGTAGGCGACGAACGGGATCGCGCGGGCATCGGACCGAAACGGCGTGCCGGACAGCGCGAGTCGCCGCACCGCGCCGTCGAATGCGGCCCGCAGCGCGGTTCCCCAGGTCGCCGACTCGCCCGCGTGGTGGATCTCGTCGAGAACGACGAACGTCGGGCGGGCGAGGTGGTGGGCGAACAGGTCCGGCGCCGACGCGACCTGCTGATAGGTGACGGCGACCCCGTCCACGTCGCGGCGCCAAGCACCGTCCGCGTTGCGCCAGCGGGGGTCGAGATGCAGCCCGACGCGGTCTGCCGCGTCTGCCCACTGCGAGCGCAGGGCGGTCGTGGGACAGACGACGACGAGCTGCTCGCAGCCGGCCGCGACGGCTGCCTGGCAGGCGGCCAGCGTCTTGCCCGCCCCCGGGGTCGCGACGAGCAGGAAGTCGCGATCGGCCGCGGCGCCATGGCGCGCCAGGAACGCTGCCTGCCAAGCACGCGGCGTGACCGTCACGGCGTGCGTGCGCCCTTGGCGAGGTTGCAGGGCGCGCACAGCGCGCGACCGTTGGCCGGGTGGGTCTCACCACCGGCGCTGAACGGGATCACGTGGTCGCCGTGCCAACCAGGATCGAGCTTGACGCCGCATTCCGCACACTGGCCGCGGGCGGCGAGGAAGAGCGCGACTCGCGCGGCGGGCCGGAACCGGCGGGGGGCCATGGGCTCCAGTCTCGCAGCCGCGGCGCTCGCGCGGGAGCTCACCTGCCGGCCGGTTGAGCGCCGTGGCCGGCGCGGACCGCGCGGTGCATCCGACGGCCGCCGATCGCCGCGCCGACCCTCCGACCGCCGCAGCACCGCGGCGGTGTGGTTGCGCTGCTCTCGAACGGAGACCTCGTCATAGGCCACGAAGATGGGCGTTAGCGCATCGGCTACGGCGTCGCCCGATCCGTCTGCCCCGCACGGACGCACGATTCTTGCCGCTGGTTGCGACGAGGATCGCTTGTTGCCGCCACCCCATCGCCTACGCTGAACGGACGCCCACGTGACCCGCTGCGCATGACCGATACCTGCTCCTTCAAGCTCTGCGACGGCAGCGGCTTCGTCGTCGACGAAGCCACGAACACCGCCCGCGATTGCCGCTGCCGGCCCCAGCGCGTCGCGCGCGCCCGCGCGCAGTCGCTGTCGGGCGTGATCCCGCGCAAGTACCGCGGCGTCTCCTTCGACCGGCCGCCGGTCACGGAGATCGCGCCCGCGATCACGTCCGCGGTCAAGCGCTACGTCAACCGCATCGACGAGCAGCTCGACGCCGGCCGTGGGCTGTGGCTGTGCGGCTCGGTCGGCACCGGCAAGACGACGCTCGCGATGCTCGCCTCGCGCCACGCGCTCGAGGCCGGCCGCAGCGTCGCGATCTACTCGCTGCCGCGCCTGCTCGCGCAGATCCGCACGACGTTCGACGACGATCGCGGCAACTCGTACGTCGACCTGCTCGATCGCCTGACGGCCGTCGACCTGCTGCACGTCGATGACGTCGGGGCCGAGAAGACGAGCCCGTGGGTGCTCGAGCAGCTCTACGCGATCGTCAACGCGCGCTACGAGGACGAGCGCTCGATCATCATCACGACGAACCTCGAGCGCGACGAGCTGGCGACGCAGATCAACGAGCGCACGGTGTCGCGGCTGGAGGAGATGTGCGAGGTGC
>JAWVGK010000325.1:0-16741 GCA_033855155.1 Solirubrobacteraceae bacterium
GCGACGATCGTCGGCAGCGCGAACGGCAGGTCGATGAGCGCGTTGACGATCCGCTTGCCGGGGAACTCGTCGCGCACGAGCACCCACGCGATCAGCGTGCCGGCGACGACGTTGACCGCGACGACGACGAGCGACACGAGCACGGTGAAGCGCATCGCCGCGAACGCCTGCGGGTTGGAGACGGCGTCCCAGAACGCCGCCGCACCGCCCGTCGTCGACTCCGCGACGACGGCCGCCAGCGGGATCAGCACGACGAGGCTGAGATACGCGGTCGCGAGCGCGCCGCCAACCGCGGGCGCGGCGCTGCGCGCGCGCCGGCGCGTGGGGCGTGCCAGCACCGGCGCCGGCGCCTCAGCCCGTGCTGACACCGAGACCCTGCTCGATGCGCTGCATGACGGAGTCCTTCGGATCGAAGAACTTCTGCATCACGGCGTCCCAGCCGCCGAACTTCGTGATCTCGAACTGCTTCGGCGGGTCCGGGTACTTCTGCTTGTCGACGAGCGCGGGCAGCACCGAGCGGTAGCCCTTGGCCGCGAAGATCCGCTGCGCGGGCGCGGTCGTGACGTAGTCGACGAACGCCTTCGCCTTCGGCCCCGCCTTCGTCAGCGCGGCTATCGGGTTCTCGATCAGGATCGTCTCGTCGGGGATGACGTACTCGAGCTTCTCGCCCTTCTGCTGCGCCGTGATCGCCTCGTTCTCGTAGGAGATCAGGACGTCGCCCTTGCCGCCGGTGAAGGTCTGCAGCGCCTCGCGCGCGGACTTGTCCTGGACGGCGACGTTCTTGAACAGCGTCTGCAGGTACGCCTGCGCCTGCGCGTCGCTGCGGCCGCGCTCGATCTGCGCGCCGTAGGCCGCCATGACGTTCCAGCGCGCGCCGCCGGAGGTGAACGGGTTCGGCGTCAGCACGGCGACGCCGGGCTTGACGAGGTCGTCCCATCCGGCAATGTGCTTCGGGTTGCCCGGGCGCACCGCGAGCGCGACGACCGAGCGCGTGACGATGCCCTTCGTCGGCGTGCCGTTCCAGCCGGGCACGACGAGCTTCGCCTTGACGAGCTTCGTGATGTCGGGCTCCAGCGACAGCGCGGCGACGTCCGCGGGCAGGCCGGCGAGGATCGCCCGCGCCTGGTCGCCCGAGTTGCCGTAGGACTGCGAGAACGTGACGCCGTCGCCCTGCGGCGTCTTCGCGAACGCCGGGATGATCTGCTCGTAGGCCTCCTTCGGCGTCGAGTAGGCGACGAGCGACAGCTTCGAGCTGCCGCCGGCGGCGTCGTCGGACGAGCCGCCGCAGGCCGAGACGGCGACGGCCGAGAGCAGCAGCGACAGCGCGAGCAGCGAGCGGATCGGGTTCATGCCGCGCAAAGTACCAGAAACCCGATCGGCTTTGTGGACTTTCAGGCGTTCGCGGTGCTCTGAGAAGGGGTCGGTCGGGCGGTCGCGAATGCAGGGGAGCCCGACCCGGCCGGTGACCGGGGTTGTTCGTCCGCGCGATTGGCGATCATTGCTCGGGCAAGCATCTGCCCTGCACGGTCGGTCACCGCCGCGGTCCGCGGCGGATCCCGAACATGACCAGCCTCCTGCGCACACCACACCCCCTCCGCTGGAGCTTGTCGGCGCTCGCGGTGATCGCGCTGCTGCTCGCGGCACCGAGCCTGTCGGGCGGCGCGCCCGCGTCGAGCAGCGGCCTGCAGCCGTACTACGACGGCACGGACGCGAAGACCCCGCTGGACCTCTTCGGCGTGCGCTTCGGTCAGATCGCCAGTACCGACCTGACGCTCATCATCCGCACGCGCGAGCCATGGGAGGCGTCGACGATCAACCCCCGCTTCGGGCGCTCGCTGTGCGTGATCCTGCGCGGCGACGAACAGCAGCACGCGTCGGGACGGCTGTGCGCGTTTCCCAGCAAGAGCGCGAAGACCGGCCTCGGCCTGCGCTACACGGTGCTCGATCCCGCGACGGGCGCGCAGCGCGGCATCCGCGACCTGTCGACGACCGTCTCGCGGCCCAACAAGCAGACCTTCCGCGTGACGCTCACGCCGGCGCTGCTGCGCCTGAAGCCCGACACCTACCACTGGCGCGCGCGCAGCCAGTACCGCGACGACGGAGCGTGCCCGCCTCCGAACGGCTGCGAGGACCTGCTGCCCGACAGCGGCGAGGCCGCGATGCAGGTCAGCGTGTCGGTCGCGCCCGCGGCGCGCCAGCGCTGCTTCGGCGCCGCCTCGCGCGATGTCCGCCACCCGTGCCGCAATCCGAGGCTCGCGCTCGCCGTCGAGCCGACGCCCGACCACGCCGAGGTGGCGCCGAACCTCCCCTGCACGCCGCTGAAGGCGACCGGGCTCGTGATCCCGTGCGAGTTCGGCGTGCCCGAGGCGAAGGCCACGCGCACCGTCGCGCTGCTCGGCGACAGCCACGCCGCGCACTGGCGCGCGGCGCTGGAGTACGTCGCGAAGGATCTGAAGTGGCGCGGCGTCTCGATCACGCGCTCGGGCTGTCCGCTGTCGCACGCGACCGCGCGACTGGAGCCCGAGTCGCGCCAGGCGCAGTGCACGCGCTGGAACGTCGAGGTGCCGAACTGGCTGGCGGCGCACCCGACGGTCAGCACGGTGTTCGTCGTCGCGCACTACGACGCCGGCGTCGTCGCCGCACCCGGCCAGCAGGAGTGGCTGGTGAAGCTCGACGGCTACGCCTCCGCGTGGAAGGCGCTGCCCAAGTCCGTCAAGCGCGTGATCGTCATCCGCGACACGCCGAAGTCGACGATCGACACGCTGAACTGCGTGCGCGCGGCGATCGACAAGCGCAAGAGCGCCGGCGACGCCTGCGCGCTGCCGCGCGCCGAGGCGCTGGGCCCCGATCCCGCCGCGGCCGCCGCCTCGCGCGCAGCCTCGCAGCGATACCTGATGGTCGACATGTCGTCGTTCTTCTGCTCGAGCGCGCGCTGCTTTCCGGTCGTCGGCGGCGCGCTCGTCTACAAGGACATCTCGCACCTGACCGACGTCTTCTCCTCGACGCTCGGGCCCTACCTGCTGCGCAAGATCCGCGCGCTCAACGGCTACCGGACGTGACGGCCGGGGCGGGTGCGGCGCGCCGCGACCCGCCGGCTGCTAGTCGAGGTTCTGCTGGTAGGTGTGGACGATCCGCTGCGTGCCGCGGATGCACGTGACGCGCGCGTCGATCTCCGTCGGGATCTTGTTGCGCGTCTCGCTGCACTTGAAGCGCCGCACGCGGACGACGCAGCGACCGTCGGTCCCGCCGTGGCGCACGCGGCACTTGTAGTACTCGACGACGAAGCGCTTGGCGTACGCGCAGGTCACGTTGCGGGCGCGGATATTGCCCGTGAAGTAGCCGGCGCCGGGGTACTTCGGCGGCGTGCAGGCGCGCGTCGTGCGTAGGACGAGGCTCGCCTGCGCGCCGCTTGCGACGCCGGCGACGGCCGTCAGCGCGAGGCAGGACAGCACGGCGAGCGTCGTGATCTGGGGACGTCTGAGATGGGGCGACATGCGGCTCTCCTTCTGCGGGAATCGGCGAACGCCTGCTCGCCCGCGCCGATGCTATGGGCTCGCAGACGAGCGAGAGGGCCGCTCTCACGGCCCTCTCACGAACCCTCGCTCGCCTCGCGGCGGGCGGCCTGCCGTCACCCGCAGACGGTCGCCACCACCGTGCCGGTGCCGGCGCGCGTCGCGTCGGGCCGATAGCCGCCGTCGGTCTTGACGACGACCAGCTTGCGCGTGTCGCCGCTGAACGCCGACCCCGACTTCGTGGCCGAGCCCACCACGACGACGCCCATGTACGCCGGCACGGCGGCCGGCGGGGCGGCCGAGGCGGGCGACGTCCAGGCGTCCCCACAGCGTGGGATCGTGCGACCCGCCTGGCCCTTGACGAACCCGTTGAACGACGCGTCGACCGCGGCGCCGCTGCGCAGCCGGTTCTGGCGCGACCAGCGCGAGCCCCAGAAGGTGACCGCGTCGCCCGCAGCCGCCGCGCCGTCGCCGATCGCGAACGCCGCGCCGTCGCTGGACGCGAAGGCATAGACCAGCACGTCCGTCGAGGTCCGGTCGTCGCGGCCACCGACGCTCTCGATCCGGACGCGGGCGGAATACCGGCCGCTTCGCTGGTAGGCGTGCGATCCGCTGACGACGAACGTCCCGTCGAAGCTGCGCATGATCGTCGCCGCGCTGCGCCCACCGTCACCCCAGTCGATCGAGCCCGAGAAGTCCGACGGCGGACCATCGCCGTCGTCGCGGAGCGTCCCGACGGCCCCGCCGAACACGGGCAGGGTCGTGACGGCAGCAGCGCGGACGTGGATCTCCGCGTCGGCGATCGCCGCGCGCGACCTCGCGACGGCCGTGTTGGCAGGGTTGTCCACGTCGCGGATCGCGACCGTCACGTCGTAGCCGCCGAAGCGGCGGTACGCGTGCGTGCCGCGAACGGCGAAGCTGCCGTCGTCGGCCTTCGCCAGCACGCCGGCCGTCGGCGCGCTGCCGTCGCCCCAGTCGATCCTGGCGTCGTACTCGGCGGCGCGCGCGTACGGCGTCGGATCCGTGAAGCGCGCGACCTTGTCGCTGATCGGCGCGTTCTCGACGCCCGTGACCCGGCGCCCGCTGGCGCTGATCGGCGGGTCCGTGATCGTCACGTCCTGCGTGTCGGTCGTGACGCGGCGCGCGACGCTGCGAACCGTCACGGAAACGGCGGATCTCGCCGGGCCGGTGCGGAAGACGCAGCGAAAGCGCCCCGAGCGGCTCGCGTAGGAGTTCGAGCCGGAGACCTTCTCGCCCCGCGCGCCGCAGCTCGTCTCGATCGCCGCGATCGCGTCGCGGGGCGCGACGCTCATCGTGTAGGCGAACGTGCGCTCGGTCGAGCCTTCGTTGACCGACGTCCGGTTCGACGGGCTGAGCTTCGTCAGCGGCGCGGTGGCGGCGACGGTCAGCTCCTGGACCTCCGCCGCGCCGCTGTCTCCGTCGGAGTCCGTCGCACGAACTGTGACCGTCGACGAGGTCGAGCCGCCGACGAACGCGCAGCTGAAGCTGCCGGCGCTGTCGCCGTGCTGATCGGACGCGGCGACCTTCGTGGCGTTGCGGCCACAACCGGTCGCGACGTCGACGAGGACGTCCTGTCCCGGGTCCTCGATCGAGTACTCCACGAGGCGCGCGGCCGCGCCGTCCACGATCCGCTCCGCACCCCCGACGATCGTGACGGCCGGCGGGACGTTCTCGATCGCGACGCCGTGCGCGTCGCCGTCGCCGGCGGCGCGATCGGAGTCGGTCGGCGTGGCGTGGATCGTCGTCGCGCTGTGCCCGTCCGGGAACCTGCACTCGAGGCTGCCGGTGGTGTCGGAGTTGCGCTCGGAGCCGGCCACCTTCTCGCCGCCTTCGCCGCAGTCGGCGACGACGCTCTGTGAGTCCTCGCCGGGGTCGGCGATCGTGTAGGGGTAGACGCGCGTCGAGCCTTCCTCCATGGAGACGCCGCCGGATGCGAACGTCAGCACCGGAGCGACGTCGTCGACGGCCACCGCCTGGAGGTCCGGTGCCCCGCCCTCGCCGTCGGAGTCCGTGACCGAGACCGTCACCGCGGGATCCGCGGGGCCGTCGGGGAACTGGCACTCGAAGCTGCCCCCGATCTCGCTGTGCGACTGCGCGTCCTGCAGCTTGTGCGCACCCTGGCCGCAACTCGTCTCGACGGCGTCGATCGTGTCGTTGCCCGGCTCCTCGATCGAGTAGGCGTACGTCCGTGACTGACCCTCCTCGACCTGGCGGTCGTTGCGCCCGGCCAGGACAGCGGTGGCCGGCACGTTGCTGGCCTGCACGACGAAGCGCCGCGCGGCGGCGCGACCGGCGGCGTCCGTGACGATCACCTGCAAGCCGATCGCGGCGGGCCCGTCGTCGGCTCGCACGTCGGCCGCGGCATCCCCGGCCGAGCTCGTGATCGAGCCGGGCCCCGAGGTCACCGACCACTCGTAAGCCAGCGGGCCTCCGTCGGCGTCGGTCGCGGCGACCGCGTAGGAGCCGGTCGCGCCCTCGACGAGCGTCGCGTCTCCGGCGATCGGCCCGACGGCCGGGCCGTTGGCGCCGTTGCCGCCGCCGAAGCTCCCGACGGCGAAGTCGTCGTCGGCCTCCGGCGAGCTGATCGTCACCGACGAGATCAGGTCGTCGCCGGTGCCGTAGAAGCCGAAGAAGCGGGCGTTGATCCCGTCGGGGCCGGTCGTGGCTTGGATCTCGCCGGACGTCGTGCCGTCCTGCGCCGTGGCCGTCATCGCGTAGGTGCCGAAGTAGTCGGCCTGGCCGTAGAGGTAGAACGCCCGCTGCGGCTCGGGCAGCGTGATCGTGGTCACGCCGCCGCCGAGGTTCCAGTACACCGCGCCGGCGAACGTCCCGCCGGCCCATGCCCCCGAGCTCCAGCTCGCGTCGGAGATCCGGCGCAGGCTCATCGGTCGACTGAAGGCCAGCGACGCCGACGGGGCCGGCGCCGTCTGCACGATGCCGCTCGGCCTGCCGTCGACCGGGTACGGGTTGACGGCGTACGGGCCGAGCGCGTCCGGCGGCGCTCCCGCCCCGGGGCCGCCCGCGAAGACCACCGCCGCCGGAGCCGGGCTGACGACGATCAGACAGGCCGCGACGAGCGCGACGGATACGACGAGGCAGCGGCGCTCAAGCGCGCCGGCACGAGCAGGCATGACAGGCACCTCCCGGGTGCACGGACCGGTGCTGCGACCCCGATGGCCACGGCACCGATGCGTTTTCGTGACGCTGGGGGTGGCCGTACGTCGTGTGTGGCGACTGCCGGGCTCGGCTACCCCTTCAACGCTCTACTTCGTTGTATGCCTCCACGCCGCGAGCGTGGACGAATGTACGCCCACAGGACGCGGCGGTCCGGCCGACCGCGCGTGGTCCCCGATGCCTGCGCGGCGACGGATCGACCGTTCCATCATCCGTCCGCCGGCATCCAGATCGACGCCCGGACGTCGATTGCCGGGACATGCATCCAGCTGACGCCACCGCGGTCCCGAGCTCGCCCGCTCGCCACGGGACGCTCGCCGGCGAAGGCGGATGGCTGCTCGTGGAGGCCCTCTGCTCGGCGATGGTCCTGGTGATCGTCGTCGCCGCGGTGCTCACGAGCATGGACACCGCGGCGATCTCCTCGGGGCTCAGCCGTGCGCGATCGACCGGCGCCACGCTGGCCGAGCAGGACCAAGAGCGGCTGCGCTCGATGCGCACCGTGGACCTCTCCAACTACAGCGAGAACCGCACGGTCAACCTCGGCGGCGGCCCGTACAGCGTCACGTCGGTCGTGCGCTGGCTGCGCGACTCCAACGGCGAGCCGCTGAGCTGCACGAACGGCTCCACGCAGGCGGACTACCTCCTCATCGGCTCGACGGTGTCGTCGGGCACCATGCAGGGGCAGTCGGTCCACGTCGAGAGCCTGCTGGCTCCCCCGGTGGGGTCGTTCGGCCCGACGCAGGGAAGCTTCGGCGTGCAGGTTCTCGACAGCGCGGGCGCGCCGGTCGAGGACATGGACGTGACGATCACCGGGCCCGACACCGCCGTGCTGCCGACCAACGAGCTCGGCTGCTCGATCTTCGGCTACATCCCGCCCGGCAGCTACACGGCGACGGTCAACCACAGCGGCTGGGTCGACGCCGGCGGCCAGACCGTCGTCACGAAGTCCGGCACCGTCAGCGGCGGCAACGTCAACGCGGTCACGGTCCAGTACGACGAGGCCGCGAGCGTCGGCGTGACGTTCGACACGGTCGTCGGCATCGGCAGCCCACAGCCGTCGACGGCGAAGTCGATCACCGCGGCGAACTCCGGCGTGCCGCCGTCGGGGGCACGCCAGTTCACGGCGAGCGCGCGGGCCGGGTCGTTCAACGCCTCGAACCTGTTCCCGTTCGCGAGCGCCTACGCCGTCTACGCCGGCACCTGCGCCGCCGCCAACCCCCAGACCTACGACTCGAACTACTTCGCGACGGCGCCCGGCAGCGTCACGACGTCTCCGGGCTGGTCCTACCAGACGGTCGTACGGGTGCCGGCGGTCAACCTCCTCGTGACGCGCGGCGGCCTCCCGTTCTCGGCGGCCCACGTCGTGCTGACCGCGATCGGCACCGGCTGCACGGAGAAGATCACGGCGTACACGAACGCGCTCGGAGCGCTGTTCGATCCCGGCATGCCGTTCGGCGTCTACAGCATCTGCGTCGACGACACGCTGCGCAGCAGGACGCTCGCCGCGACCGTGTCGAACACGAGCCCCGGCGGGACGCTACCGATCACCGTCTCGATCCCGACGTCGGGGACGACGGGGAGCGTGTGCACGTGACGCGCCTCCGCGGCGAGGACGGGTTCAGCGTTCTCGAGACGGTGCTCGCCGCCGCGCTCGGGCTGATCCTCATCCTGGCGGCGCTGCTGACGCTCGACCGGGCGTTCAAGGTCAACATGCAGGTCTCCGAGCGCGTCGACTCCAGCCAGCACGCGCGTCAGGCGATGGACACGATCACGCGCCAGCTGCGCTCGGCCGTGTGCCCGGATCCGCTGACGGCGGCGCTCGTCGCCGGAACCGACAACTCGGTGACGTTCTACGTCGATCTCGGCGACGGCAGCTCGCCGGTCGACAAGCACGTGCTGAGCTACGACGCGAGCACCCGCGCGATCACCGAGTCGCGCTACGACGGCACGGGCATGGCGCCGGACACGGTGTGGCCCGCCACCCCGACGGCCTCGCGCGTCCTGATCCAGAACGTCGTTCGGCTCGGCACCACGCCCGTGTTTCGCTTCAACGCCTTCGACAGCGCGAATCCGCCGGCACCGACGGTCGTGCTGGCGACGCCGCTGACGGCGACGAGCGCCGCGACCGCGTCGCGCATCACGATCAGCTTCGTCACGCGGGACGCCAGTCACGCGACCACGACGCTGCAGGCAACCCCGTTGCAAGACCAGGTCGACCTGCGCTCCGCCGACCCCAACCAGCCCAAGCCCGCACCGCAATGCACGTGAGCTCGCCGTCGCCGCGCGCCGAGGATGGCTTCTCGATGGTCGTCGTGCTGGCGGTGATGATGATCGGCACGATGCTGGCGATCGCGGCGCTCAGCCTGACGACGGGAGACCAGCCGGAGCTGCGCAAGTCGCTGGCCGTCAAGCAGGCGTACGCGGCCGCCGAGGCGGGCCTGCACTACTACCTCTTCCACCTCGCCCAGGACAACCAGTACTGGGCCAAGTGCACGACCGTGGCCGCACCGGGGCCCGGTCAACCCAATCCCGTCAACCAGCGCTGGAGCGGGAGCGGCTCGGATCCTCGCGTGTGGCGCACGCTGCCCGGCGACGACTCGTCGTACACGATCGAGCTGCTGCCCGTCAACGGCGCCAGCTCGTGCGATCCGGCCAACCCGGCCCTGACGATGATCAACACCGATACCGGGATGATGCGCATCCGCGCCAGCGGGCGCGCCGGTGCGGCGAAGCGCAGCATCATCGCGACGCTGCGCAGGCGCAGCTTCATCGACTACCTGTACTTCACGGACTTCGAGACGTCGGACCCCGTGACCTACACGGGCAATCCCTACACCGCCGCAGAGGCGCAGACCAATTGCGTGAAGTACCGCGCTCAACGGCCGTCGAGCTGCACGGTCATCAGCTTCGCCAACAACGCCAACGTCAACGACAAGATCAACGGCCCGTTCCACACCAACGACGACATCATCGTCTGCGGCAGCCCGACGTTCGGGCGCAGGCCGGGCGACGTCGTCGAGGTCTCCGGACCGGCGCCGGGGTGGGACAACAGCTGCTCCAACAGCAACCCGATCTTCCTCGGAACCTGGCAGACGGCGGCCAAGTCGCTGGCGATGCCGCCGACGAACTCGTCGCTCTCGACGCTCGTGGCGGCGGCCTACAAGTTCACCGGCACGACGACGATCCGGCTCTCGACCGCGAACATGACGGTGACCACCGGCGGCACGACGACGACCAAGAGCTACCCGGCGAACGGGCTCATCTACGTCAAGAGCGGGTCCTGCGGCACGACGATCGCGCCACCGGTGCAGGACTACAGCGAGCCCAGCGGCTGCGCCAACGTCTACGTCAGCGGCACGTACTCGCAGAACCTCACGATCGCCAGCGAGAAGGACATCATCATCCGCCCGCCGGTCGGCGATGCCACCGCCAACGGCGACCTCAAGCGCTCCGGCGACGTGATGCTCGGGCTGATCGCCAACAACTTCATCCGCGTGTACCACCGCGTCACGCGCAGCGGCACCCCGACGCCCACGAGCTGTACGAACTCGCTTCCGGAGATGGACGACGTAACGATCGAGGCGGCGATGCTGTCGCTGTCGCATTCGTTCATCGTCGACAACAGCGCCTGCGGCAACGGCCTCGGGACGCTGACCGTCACCGGCTCGATCGCCCAGCGCTTCCGCGGCCCCGTCGGGACGCTCAGCCCGACGGGCTTCAGCAAGGCCTACACCTACGACGACCGCCTGCGCTATCGCGAGCCGCCGTTCTTCCTCGTGCCGGTCGCCGCCGCCTGGCGGATCGTTCGCCAGAACGAGCAGGTCCCGGCGCGTTAGCGGGCAAGCCAGTCGAGCCACCCGCCCGCGAGCACGAGCGCCGCGAGGGCAGCGTAGCCGCCCGCGCCGGGGTGCGTCCCGTCGCCCGCGGCGGCCTCCGCGACCCAGGTCTCGTCGGCGCCGCACGCCGCGGCGACGTCGACGAACGGCGTCTCGCACGCCTCGCAGACGGCCGCGAAGCGCCCCGCCAGCGCGACGATCCGCGCGTCCTGCGGGCCGTCGCCGACGGGCGGCGGCCCGACGACGAACGTCGCCAATCCGAGCGCCGCCGCCTCCCCGAGGACGCGCTCGAGCGTCGCCGCCGAGACGGCGGGCGCGACGCGTGCGGCGCCGTCCTCGAACGTCGCGTCGTTGGCGCCGAACGAGAACACGACGCGCGCGTCGACGCGCGCGGCGCAGCGCGGGCGCGCCTCGGCGATCCAGCGCGCGGCGACCTCGACGCTCGTCTGCCGGGGGACGCCGAGCGGGTGGACGGTCAGCGCGATCCCGGCCTCCCACGACGCCGCGCCGACGCGCCCGACCCAGCCGCGGCAGTCCGGGTCGCCGACGCCCGCGACGAACGAGTCGCCGAAGACCAGCACGCGACGATCGGCCTGCTCGGCGCCGCTCACATCCGCACGACCGGCCGGCGCGGCTCGGCCAGCGGCGCGTTCGCGCAGACCGACAGCGCGAGGCCGACGGTGTCGCGCGTCGCGCGCGGGTCGATGATGCCGTCGTCCCACAGCCGCGCCGTGGCGTAGTACGGGCTGCCCTGCTGCTCGTAGCGCTCGCGGATCTGCTCGCGCAGCGCCGCGATCTCGGCCGGATCGCGATCGGAGCGCACGGCGCCGAGCACCGTCGCCGCCTGCTCACCGCCCATCACCGAGATGCGCGCGTTCGGCCACATCCACAAAAAGCGCGGATCGTAGGCGCGGCCTGCCATGCCGTAGTTGCCCGCGCCGAACGAGCCGCCGACGACGACCGTGAGCTTCGGCACGCGCGCACACGCCACCGCCGCCACGAGCTTCGCGCCGTCGCGTGCGATGCCGCCGGCCTCGGCCTCGCGGCCGACCATGAAGCCCGTGACGTTCTGCAGGAACAGCAGCGGCACGCCGCGCTGGTCGCAGAGCCCGACGAAGTGCGCCGCCTTGCGCGAGCTGTCGGCGAACAGCACGCCGTCGTTGGCGACGATGCCGACGGGATGGCCGTGGACGTGGGCGAACCCGCAGACGACGGTCGTCGCGTACAGCGCCTTGAACTCGTGCCAGCGCGAGCCGTCGACGATCCGCGCGACGATCTCGCGCGGGTCGTACGCCGCGCGCGGGTCGACCGGCACCGCGCCCAGCAGCTGCGCCGGATCGACGGCGGGCTCCTCGGCCGCCGCGCGCTGCCACGGCGCGGGCGCGCGGGGACCGAGCGTCGCGACGATCGAGCGCACGATCGCCAGCGCCTCGAGGTCGTCGCCCGCGAGGTGGTCGACGACGCCCGAGCGGCGGGCGTGCAGGTCGCCGCCGCCGAGCTCCTCGGCGCTGACGACCTCCCCCGTCGCGGCCTGCACGAGCGGCGGGCCGCCGAGGAAGATCGTCCCCTGCTCGCGCACGATCACGGTCTCGTCGCTCATCGCCGGGACGTACGCGCCGCCGGCGGTGCACGAGCCCATGACCGCAGCGATCTGCGCGATGCCCGCCGCCGACAGGTGCGCCTGGTTGAAGAAGATGCGACCGAAGTGCTCGCGATCGGGGAAGACCTCGTCCTGCAGCGGCAGGTAGGCGCCGCCGGAGTCGACGAGGTAGACGCACGGCAGCCGGTTGGCGAGCGCGATCTCCTGCGCGCGCAGGTGCTTCTTGACCGTCATCGGGAAGTAGGCCCCGGCCTTGACCGTCGCGTCGTTGGCGGCGACGACGACCTCGCGGCCGGCGATTCTTCCGATGCCGGTGACGATCCCGGCGCCGGGAGCGGCGCCGTCGTAGAGGCCGTACGCGGCGAGCGGCGAGAGCTCGAGCAGCGGCGAGCCGCGATCGAGCAGGCGCTCGACGCGCTCGCGCGCGAGCAGCTTGCCGCGCGCGACGTGGCGCGCGGCCGCCTCGAGCCCGCCGCCGGCGCGCGCGTGCCGCAGCCGCGCGTGCAGCTCGTCGAGCAGCGCTCCGTGCGCCGCGGCGTTGGCGGCGAAGCGCTCCTCGTCGGGGCGCACCGCGGTCGAGAGCACGACGCTCATGGCTCGCCGGCGCCGATCTCAACGAGCAGCTGCCCGCTCGCGACGCGGTCTCCCGCCGCGACCGCGACGCGCTCGACGGTGCCGGCCGCCGGCGCCGCGACCTGCAGCTCCATCTTCATCGACTCGAGCACGACGAGCACGTCGCCGGCCGCGACGCTGTCGCCCGCCTGCGCGTGGACGAGCAGCACGCTGCCGGGCATCGGCGCCGACAGCGACGCGCCGGCGTCGTGGCCGGCGGCGCGCAGCTCGGTGGCCTCGTCGGCGAACCCCCACGCGCGGCCGTCGAGCCCGACCCGCGTGACGGCGCCGTCCTGCGCGACCGCCCACACGCGCCGCGCCCCGGCGAGCGTGATCGCGAGCTCGCCGGGCGCGAGCACCTCGACGTGCGCGTCGCGCGGACGACCGCCGCCTACCTGCACCGCGACGTGCGCGTCCCGCGGGCGTCCGGCGCCGACCCTCACCTCGACGTGCGCGTCGCGCGGACGACCGCCGCCGACCCGCACCTCGACGTGCGCGCCGCGCGCGCCCCCGCCGCCGACCTGCACCTCGCCAGGCGCGACGCGCGGACGACCGCCGCCGACCTGCACCTCGCCAGGCGCGACGAGCACGTCGACGGCGTCGCCGCCGTCCTCGGGCGCCAGGCGCCAGCGCAGCGGTGCCGGTCCGTCGGCGCGCCAGCCCAGCAGCCGCTCCCACGGATCGTCGGATGCCGAGGCGCGCAGCGCCGCGGTGCGCGCGAGGGCGGCCGCCGCGGCGGCGTCGACGTCCGCGGCGGGGGCGCCCGGGGCGCCGTCGCGCGACAGTCGCTCGACGAGCCCCGTGTCGAGCTCGCCGGCGCGCACCCGCGGGTCGGCGAGCAGGTCGCGCAGGAAGGCGGTGTTGACCTGCGGCCCGAGGATCACGAGCCGCGCCAGCGCCGCGTCGAGGCGCTCGAGCGCCAGCTCGCGCGTCGGCGCGTGCGCGACGACCTTCGCCAGCAGCGAGTCGTAGTGACCGCTGACGTCGCTGCCGGCGCAGACGCCGCTGTCGACGCGGATCCCCGGCCCGGTGGGCTCGCGGTAGGCGACGATGCGGCCGGTCCGCGGCAGGAAGCCCGGCCCCTCGGCGCAGACGCGCGCCTCGATCGCGTGTCCGCGCACGACCACCTGCTCCTGCGTCAACGACAGCGGCTCGCCGGCCGCGACGCGCAGCTGCGCCTCGACGAGGTCCAGGCCGCAGACGAGCTCGGTCACCGCGTGCTCGACCTGCAGGCGCGCGTTGAGCTCCAGAAACCAGAACGCCCGCGGATCGGCGGCGGGCACGAGGAACTCGCACGTGCCGGCGCCGACGTAGCCGGCCGCGCGAGCGATCGCGACCGCGGCGGCGCCCATCCGCGCGCGCACGTCGTCGTCGATCGCCGGCGACGGCGACTCCTCGACGAGCTTCTGGTGGCGGCGCTGGAGGCTGCACTCGCGCTCGCCGAGGTGCACGACCGCGCCGTGCGCGTCGGCAAGCAGCTGCACCTCGACGTGGCGCGCGCGCTCGACGTAGCGCTCGACGAGCAGCGCGTCGTCGCCGAAGCTCGCCAGCGCCTCGCGCCGCGCGGCCTTCAGCGCCGGCGCGAGCTCGTCGAGCGTCGCGACGACGCGCATGCCGCGACCGCCGCCGCCGGCCGCCGCCTTGACGAGCAGCGGCAGGCCGTCGGACGCCTGCTCCTGCGCCCACGCGACGATCTCGTCGTCGCCGAGGCCGAGGCCCGAGCGCGCGATCCCCGCCACC
The DNA here is from genome assembly GCA_033855155.1 of Solirubrobacteraceae bacterium. GTDB lineage: Bacteria > Actinomycetota > Thermoleophilia > Solirubrobacterales > Solirubrobacteraceae > CADCVQ01. The sequence goes on from JAWVGK010000325.1 coordinate 14,496, forward strand.
GTCGCGACGCCGGCCGCGTCGGCGAGCGCCTTCGCGCGCGCCTTGTCGCCGAGCAGCTCGATCGCCTCCGGCGGCGGGCCGACGAAGACGAGGCCGGCGTCCGCGCAGGCGCGGGCGAGCTGCGCGCGCTCCGACAGGAAGCCGTAGCCCGGGTGCACCGCCTGCGCCCCGCTGCGCAGCGCGGCGTCGACGATCCTGTCGACGCGCAGGTAGGACTCGGCCGCCGGCGCCGGGCCGATCGTCAGCGCCTCGTCGGCGAGGCGCACGTGCAGGGCGTCCGCGTCGGCCTGCGAGCAGACCGCGATCGCGCGGATCCCGAGCCGGCGCAGCGTCGCGATGACGCGCACGGCGATCTCGCCGCGGTTGGCGACGAGCACGGCCGAGAACACGCTCAGGCTCCGCCCGGTCGCCAGTCGACTGGGCCGGCGACGAGCGTATGGGAGCCCAGGCGCCGGCCGAGCAGGCGCTGCGCCTCGCGCGCCACGACGAGCAGCGCGTCGAGATCGACGCCGGTCTCGACGCCCATCTCGCGCAGCATGCCGACGAGGTCCTCGGTCGCGACGTTGCCGGTGGCGCCCGCCGGCACCGGGCAGCCGCCGAGCTCGCCGATGCTCGACTCGAACGAGCAGCAGCCCGCCTGCAGCGCGGCGAGCACGTTCGCCAGACCCTGCCCGCGCGTGTTGTGGAAGTGCGCCGTCAGCTGCACGTCGTCGCCGAGCGCCGCGCGAGCGGCCTCGAAGTGCGCGGACACCTGCAGCGGGTTGGCCATCCCGGTCGTGTCGCCGAAGGCGATCTCCTGCGCGCCCGCCCGCACGAGCTGCGCGGCGATGTCGAGCACGCGCTCGCCCGGCACGACGCCCTCGTAGGGGCAGCCGAAGCTCGTCGCGATGACCGCCTCGACGCGCAGGCCGGCCTCGCGCGCGCGCCCGACGACGCGCCGCAGGCTGTCGAGCGAGGCGGCGATCGATCGGTTGACGTTGCGCAGGTTGTGCGTCTCGGACGCCGACAGGAAGACGCCGACCTCCTCGAAGTGCTCGCGCAGCTGCAGCGCGTGGTCCAGGCCGCGCGAGTTGGGCACGAGCACGCTGCGCGCGACGTTCGCCGGCACGTCGATCGCGCTGAGCACCTCGCGCGCGTCCGCGAGCTGCGGGATGACGTCGGCGCGCACGAAGCTCGTCACCTCGATGCGGCGCAGGCCGCTGCGCGCGAGGCCCTCGATCAGCGCGACCTTGTCGGCCGTCGACAGCGTCTCGGGCTCGTTCTGCAGGCCGTCGCGCGGTCCGACCTCGCGGATCGCGACGGCCCGCGGCAGCGTGCGAGGAGCTGCTGGAAGGGCCACTAGGCCCCCAGGCCGCGGGCGATCACCATCTGCTGGATCTCGTCGGTGCCCTCGCCGATCGTCAGGACCTTCGCGTCGCGGTACATGCGGCAGACCGGATACTCCTCGATGTAGCCGTAGCCGCCGTGGATCTGCACCGCCTCGTCCGCGCAGCGCACGGCGAGGCGCCCCGTCTTGAGCTTCGCCTGCGCGGCCGCGAGGCCGAACGGCCTGCCGGCGTCCTTCAGCAGCGCCGCGCGGTAGACGAGCAGCCGCGACGCCTCGATCTCCGTCGACATGTCGGCCAGCTTGCCCTGGATCGCCTGGAACTTCGAGATCGCCTGGCCGAAGGCGCGGCGCTGCTTGGCATACGCGAGCGCCTGGTCGAGCGCGCCCTGCGCGAGCCCGAGGCCCATCGCGGCGACGCCGATGCGCCCGATCTCGAGCACATGCAGGAACTGCGCCAGGCCGCGGCCACGCCGCCCGAGCAGGTTCTCGGCGGGCACGCGGCAGTCGGTGAACGTCAGCGGGCGCGTGTCGGACGCGTGCCAGCCCATCTTGCGATACGGCGTGCCCTGCTCGTAGCCGGGCGTGCCGTTGGGGACCAGGAAGTTCGAGATCTCGCGCTCGCCGGTCAGCGCCGTGATCGTCACGAGGCCGGAGATGTCGGTGCCGGCGTTCGTGATGAACTGCTTCGCCCCGTCGAGGACCCACTCGCCCGTGCCCGTCAGCGTGTCGCCGTCGAGCGTGGCGCGCGTCGTCGTGTGCGCGGCATCCGAGCCGGCCTCGGCCTCGGTCAGCCCGAACGCGCCGAGGATCGAGCCCGAGCACAGGCGCGGCATCCAGTCCAGGCGCTGCTGCTCGGTGCCGTAGACGTAGATCGGCTGGGTCCCCAGCGACGTGTGCGCGCAGAGCGTGATCGCGACCG
>JAWVGK010000326.1:0-30174 GCA_033855155.1 Solirubrobacteraceae bacterium
CGAATGTCCGACCTGCTGCCCGGTCAGCGAATCGCAAACGTCAACCCGACTAGAAGACCGGCGTCTCCCTGTAGGTCCCGAAGACATCCTGCAGCGCGCGGACGATCTCGCCCTCGGACGCGTGGGCGCGGGCGCAGTCCAGCAGTGCGGGCATGAGGTTCGCCCGTTCGCTCGCGGCCTGCTCGCGCAGGGCGACGAGCGTGCGCTCGACCTCCGCCCCGTCACGGCGGGCGCGCACGGCCTGCAGGCGCCCCATCTGCTTGCGCTCGAGCTCGGGGTCGATACGCAGGATCGGGATCTCCTCGTCGCCGGCGTCGACGTAGTCGTTGACGCCGACGAGGATCCGCTCGCGGCTGTCGTACTCGGTCTGCAGCGCGTAGGCGGCGTCGGCGATCTCGCGCTGGGGGAAGTTGGCCTTGACGGCCGCGACCATGCCGCCCATCTCGTCGATGCGGCTGAAGTAGTCGTAGGCCTCGCGCTCGAGGCGGTCGGTCAGCGCCTCGACGAAGTAGGCGCCGCCGAGCGGGTCGATCGTGTTCGTCACGCCGGTCTCGTGGGCGATGATCTGCTGGGTGCGCAGCGCGATCCGCGCGGCCTCCTCGGTCGGCAGCGCGAGCGCCTCGTCGTAGGAGTTCGTGTGCAGCGACTGCGTGCCGCCGAGCACGCCCGCCAGCGCCTCGATCGCCGTCCGCACGACGTTGTTCAGCGGCTGCTGGGCGGTCAGCGACACGCCGGCGGTCTGCGTGTGGAAGCGCATCCGCCACGAGCGCGGGTCCCGCGCGCCGAAGCGCTCGCGCAGCTCGCGCGCCCAGATGCGCCGCGCGGCGCGGTACTTCGCGACCTCCTCGAAGAAGTCGATCTGGGCGTTGAAGAAGAAGCTCAGGCGCGGCGCGAAGTCGTCGACGTCCAGGCCGCGCTCGATCGCCTGCTCGACGTAGGTCAGCCCGTCCTTCAGCGTGAACGCGAGCTCCTGCGCGGCGGTCGATCCCGCCTCGCGGATGTGGTAGCCCGAGACGCTGATCGGATGCCAGCTCGGCATCTTCGCGGTGCACCACTCGATCATGTCGCCACACAGGCGCATCGCCGGGTCGACCGGGAAGCACCACTCCTTCTGGGCGATGTACTCCTTGAGGATGTCGGCCTGGATCGTGCCGCGCAGCCGGCTCGCCGGGATCCCGCGGGCCTCGGCGGCGGCGACGTAGAAGGCGAGCATCACGACGGCCGGCGCGTTGATCGTCATCGAGACGGAGATCTCGCCGACGTCGATGCCGTCGAACAGCGTCGCCATGTCGTCGAGTGTGTCGATCGCCACGCCCTCGCGCCCGACCTCGCCCTCGCTGACGGCGTGGTCGGAGTCGTAGCCCATGAGGCTCGGCATGTCGAACGCCGTGCTGAGGCCGTTCTGGCCGCGGGCGAGCAGGTAGCGGAAGCGCTCGTTGGTCTCCTCGGCGGTGCCGAAGCCGGCGAACTGGCGCATCGTCCACAGGCGCCCGCGGTACATAGACGGGTAGACGCCGCGCGTGAACGGATACACGCCGGGGCGCCCGTCGTAGTCCTCGTCCTGGCCGGCGGCGAGGTCGGCCTTCGTGTAGAGCGCCTTCACCGGCGTGCCGCTGAGCGTCGTGAACGGCACGTCGCGCTCCGGCGCGAGCGCGTAGGCGGCGCGCCACTGCGCTTCGGTCGTGGGGAGGTGGTGTGTCGTCGCCATGGTCTGTAGGCCGATAGTCGGAAGTCCGCGTATCGGACTTGGGAGCATACCCTCTCGCGCGCGACGCATGCAAGGGATGCCGGCGGCCGAGGCGGGTAACCGTCTTGGCATGACACGACAGCGCGTCGCCATCCAGATGGCACACCTCGGAACCCCGCGGGACCTCGACTCGCGCGCCGAGCTCGGCGACGAGCTTCCCGGCCACGCGACCGTCACCGAGCCCGACGAGGACGGCACCTTCGAGATCGAGCTCGAGGCCGACGACCAGGAGGATGCGGTGCAGCGGGTCTGGGATGCGCTGGCGGCGTCCGGCGCCGACGACCACCTGCTGATCCTCGAGCACCGCGACATCCCCGGGCACTGGCGCAGGCGCGCCGGCGACGAGCGTGGCCGGGCGGGCTGACTACGGCAGATCGACGTGCGCGATCTCGACGACGGGCGAGATCTCGCTGCCGGCCTGGATCTGCTGCGCCGCGACCTCGATCGCCCCGAACTCGATGCCGCGCGTGAAGGTCGCGCTGATGAGGTCGATGATGAACTGGAAGTCCTCGTCGCCGGACAGGCCGAGCCGGTCGCCGATGCGCTGCATGCGGTCGTCGGGAAACAGCCGCGCGAGCTCCTTGACGATGTCCATGCGGACGTCGCCGGGCTCGGCCTCCCCGATCTCGTCGGGGTGCGGTTCGGGCTCGTCGTCGAACTCGGGTTCGTCGGTCATGCGCGCAGCATGCCCGGTCTCGGCCTGACATACCATGCACGCCGCCATGGCCGACATCGGCAAGCCCGTCCGCGAGACCGAGCGACCCGCCCCGGTGCCGCTTCCGGTGCCCGAGCGCGAGCCCCTGCCGGCGCCCCCGCAACGCACGCCGGAGCCCGTCAAGACGTGAGCGCCGTCGAGCCGGTCGCGCAGCCGCTCGTCGGCTTTCGCCACTGGGGCGCCAAGCGCGGCGGGCTGTACTCCGGGATCTTCGTCGCGGGCACGTTCGTCCCCAACCCGGCGCTCGGGATGGTCGCGCCGCGCGCCGCGCAGATGCCGTGGCCGACCGATCACGACCGCTTCGCGAAGTGCTTCGCCCTGCGCGGCCACGACGCGCCCTACCGCGACTGCAACTGCGGCTGGGCGGCGTACTACGCGCTCGCCGAGCAGCCCGCGCTGCCGGCGATCGAGTGCGTCTGGGGCGCGATCGTCGCGTGGGGGAAGATCGTCGAGCACGAGAGCGGCTTTCGCGCCGAGTACGCGCGCCCGCTGGCGCTGCTGGACCTGCACAACCCCGACGACTACCGCGAGCGCGGTCGGCGCCTGGCGAACGCGGCCGAGGCGTACGGGATCCCGCTGCTGGCGCGCGACGAGCTGCTCGCCTACGCCGCGTGGCACGGCGAGGTGCGGGTGCGCTAGTCGCGGCCGTCAGCCCGGCTTGCGCGCGACGACGATGCTGCGATCGGCGATCCCGGGGCGCTGCTCGACCTGCGCGAAGCCGGCGTCCGTCAGCATCCCGGCGAGCTCGGCGACCGACCAGCACTTGCCGTGCGTCGAGTGCATGAGCAGCACCGAGTACTCGGCGACGGGCAGCGGCCCGCTCTTGTCCGCGTCGACGTGGGCGTCGTGGTCGACGAGCCAACCGCCGGGCGCCAGCGCTGCGAACGACCGCGACAGCAGCGCCCGAACGTGCTGCTCGCTCCAGTCGTGCAGGACGTGGGAGAACAGGTGCAGGTCGTGGCCCGCGGGGAGGGCGTCGAACATGTCGCCGGTCACGACCTCGACCCGCGCCGAGCAGGCATGCTCGGCGACGAGCGTGCGCGCGGCGGCGTCGACCGGGGGGCGCTCGAGGATCGTGGCGCGCAGCCCCGGCCTGCGCGCGGCCAGCGCGCAGGCGTAGACGCCCGACGCCCCGCCGACGTCGAGCAGCCGGCGGCTCGGGAGGTCGTCGATGGCGGCGCACAGCGCCGGAGCGAGGAACGCGCCGCGAGCATCCATCGCGGCCGTGAAGCGGCGCGCGAAGGCGACGTCGTCGAGCCGTCCGGCCCAGTCCTCGCGGTCCGGCGCGCTGGCCCACGCGGCGGGCCTGCCGCTGCGCAGGACGCCGAGCAGCTCCGCGCATCCCGGGCGCTCGCGCAGCGCGTCGAAGTACGCGCGCATGTCCAGTGGCGCGCCCCCGACGAGGTGCTCGGCGGCCAGCGTCGAGACCTCGATCGCGCCGTCCGGGCGGCGCTCGAGCAGGCCGAGCGCCGCGAGGTACGTGATCATGACGTCGGCCGCGCGCGGGTCGAGTCCCAGGCTCGCGCACAGCCGCGCGGCGTCGACGCGACCCGCGGCGGCGACGTGCGTCAGCAGGTCGAGCTCGGCGATCGCGACGACGAGCAGGTCGGCGGCGTAGGCGGCGTCGCGCAGCCGGTACAGGGCCGTCGGGTCGCTGGCCGGCCGGCCGCTCGCCCGCGCGTGCTCTGCGAAGCCCGACGGCGCGCGCGCGTCACGCGGCGACATGCTCGGGCGCTCGCCCGGCGGGCGCCCTGGACACGAGCTCGCGCAGCTGGTCGAGGTGCCCGAGCGCGCCGAGCACCTGGCCGGCGGGCAGCCCGAAGTCGACGAGGCAGGCCACCTCGTCGACGCCGAGCGCGCGCAGCCGCTCGACGGTCGCATGAGCCTTCTCGACGGTCCCCAGCAGGCCGCCGCCGTCGTAGTAGCGGTCGAACGACCGCTGGACGAGGAACTGCACGTCGGACTCGCGCAGCGTCGACGGGTCGATCTTGCGCGCGCTGCCCGTCTGCGATCCGAGCAGCAGGCTCAGCGAGCTGCGCAGGTAGGCGGACATCGGGGCGCGGACCTGCTCGCGGACCTCGTCCTCGTCGTCGCCGAGATACGTGTGCACCATCAGCACGACGTGGCCGGGCCAGCCGTTGGCGTCCTCGCGCTCGGCGACCGCCTCGCGGTAGACGGCGATCTTCGCGGCGAGCTCGTCGGGCTCCTGCCCCAGCAGATGGGTCAGCAGGCCGGCGCCGGCGCGTCCGGCGTTGCGGAACGTCTCGACCCCGCCGGCGCTCGTGACCCACACCGGCAGCTCGGGCTGCACGGGCGGCGGGTACATCCGCACCTCGGCCGGCTTGCCCGTCCCGTCGGTCACCTCGATGCTCTCGCCGCGCCACAGGCGCCGCACCTGCTCGACGGTGTCCAGCAGCACCGCCCGGCGATCGGCGTAGTTCTCGGGCCGCAGCGCGAAGTCGACGGCGTGCCAACCGGATGCGAACGACACGCCCGCGCGGCCGCCGGACAGGTTGTCGACGACCGACCATTCCTCCGCGATCCGCAGCGGGTGGTGCAGCGGAGCGACGACGCTGCCGGCGCGGATGCCGATGCGCTCCGTCACGGCCGCCACCGCGGCGCCGGTCAGCGACGGGTTCGGGTAGATCCCGCCGAAGGGATGGAAGTGGCGCTCGGGCGTCCAGACCGCCGCGAAGCCGTGGGCGTCGGCGAAGCGGGCGCCCTCGAGCAGCAGGTCGTAGCGGCCGCCGTCGAGCGCGCAGTTGTCGTTGGCGAAGTAGAAGAGGCTGAGGTCCATGGTGGTTTCTCCGGTCGGAGGTCAGATCGTCTGCAGCGTGCTTCGCAGGAGCTCGTAGCTCGCGTCGAGGTCGCTCGTCAGGGCGAGCTCGAAGATCGGCAGGCCCGCGACGCTCGCGAGCAGGTCCGCCGCCACCGAGGCCAGCACGGTCTCGTCGTGCTTGGCGGTGGCGAAGTCCTCGCGCGAGCGCTCGACGGCCTCGTCGGGCGTCAGCCGGCGGATGCCCGGCGCAGCGGCCGCCGCCGCCTCGTCGCGGGCGAGGAACACGAGGCACGTCGGGGACGCCGGCGGCGGCGGGCCGTCCGGCCCGCCGACCTCGACGCGGTACTTGCGCCCGCCGTCGACCGCCGCGCTGGCCGCGCCGTCGAGCTCCGGTGAGGCGGCGACGAGCTCCGGCGAGAGGTAGACCGCGCGCGGATAGCCCCAGAACCGCGCCGACGGGTCGTCGAGATGGCGGACCATGATGTCCTCGCCCAGCAGCCGCGCGCCCTTGCGGTGCGCCCACCACGTGAACGTCGACTTGCCGACGCCGGTCTCGGCGCTGATCAGCGCGACCTGGCCTTCGACGGCGATCGCGCCGGCGTGCAGCGGGTAGTGGCGCGGCGAGCGGCAGATGAGGTACAGAAACAGCCGCTCGAGGATCCAGCGCCCCCACACGATCGGGTCGTCGAGGTCCTTGCGCGCCAGCGACAGGCTGATCGACCACGCGTCCGGCTCGACGACGGCGCGCGAGCTGCCGGTGTCGATCGTGATCGGGTTCGAGGCGATGACCTCGAGCGTGTGCGGGGGCTCGACCGCGACGGCGGTCGAGTCGTTGACGGCGATCCGCAGGCGCGCGGCCGGGCTCGGCGGCAGCGGCCCCGAGCGCTCGACGAGCGGCGCGCCGAAGAAGCGGTCCGCGACGGCTCGCGCCTCGGGCTCGACCTCGCAGTCGACCGCGAACCCGTAGCACTCGTACAGCACGCGCTCGGCGATCATGACGCGGCCTCCGCGAGGCTCACGGCTGGGCGCGTGCTCTGCGCCCAGCGCGCGACCGGCGTGACCGCCAGCCCGGCGGCGAGCAGCAGGGCGCCGAACAGCAGCCAGCCGGCGAAGCCGAGGCCGATGACGAGGGTCGTGGCGATCGCCGGTGTCATCGCGGCGCCCAGCTGGTCGGTCATCCCGAACAGGCCCTGGTACTGGCCCTGCGCGTGGTCGGGTGCGAGCTCGTAGGACAGCGCCCACGTGCCGGCCGCGTACAGCAGCTCGCCGATCACGTGCGCGAGCGCTCCCGCGGCGAGCACGACCACCGCGAGCCAGGCCGGCTGGCCGGCGGCGAGCCCGAACAGCACGCAGCAGATGGCCAGCAGCATGCCCGAGCGCCGCAGCGCCCGGGCCCCGCCGGGCACGTCCTCCGCCCCGCGCGACACGCGCACCTGGAACAGCACGACCATCACGGTGTTGATGACGAGGATCGCCGAGTACACCCAGATCGGCGCCGAGGTCTCCTGCGCGATCCAGATCGGCAGCGCGACCGTCAGCAGGCCGCCGTTGAGGACGAGCACCGCCGACAGCAGCGACAGCGCGACGAACGGGCGGTCCACGAGCACCTCCCAGCGCGACCCGCCGTCGGGCCTGGGCAGCGGCGGGACGGGCGGCAGCAGCCGGTAGATGGCGCCGGCGACGAGGTACAGCGTGCCGGCAGCGATGATCAGCCCGACGTACACCGGGCGGCTGTCGAAGTGCAGCGCGACGCCGCCGGCGACGGCGCCGAGCGACACGCCGAGGTTGTTGATCGAGCGCAGGAAGGCGCGTGCGCGGACGCGCTCGGGACCGGCGCAGACGTTCGCGACGAGCGCCCCGCGCGAGGCGTCGGAGGCGGACTCGAACATCACGACGAGGCTCGCGGCGACGACGAAGCTCGCGAACCCGCCGACGAGCGCGTAGCCGAAGATCATCACGCCCTGCAGGCACACGAACACCGCCGACGTCAGTCGCGGCCCGAGGACGTCCGCGGTGTGCCCCGACGGGATGCTCGCCAGCATCCCGAGGATCGCCGCGACGGTCAGCCCGAGGCCGACCTGCTCGGCGGGAAGGCCGACCGAGCGGATGAAGTACAGGACGCTGACGGAGATGATGACGCCGTTGCCGACGCTGCGCGCCATGCCGCTGGCGGCGAGCACGCGAATCTTGCCGCGCGGCGGGATCAGGTGTTCGAGGACTCTCATGGCTGCTTTCGGGTCAGGCCGCGACCGAGCGGGTGAGCGTGCCCCGATCGGCCTTGCCGTTGGCGTTGAGCGGCAGCGCCGCGAGGTGCACGTAGCGCCGGGGCACCATGTGCAGCGGGACCTGCTTGCGCATCCATCGCATGAGCTCCGCGGCGCCGAGCTCGGCACCGGTGTGGAAGGCGGTGAGCGCGGTGTCGTCGCCGGTGCGCACCGCGACGACGACGGCCTGGCCGACGTCGGGATGGCGGCGCAGCGCCGCCTCGACCTCGCCGAGCTCGACGCGGTAGCCGCGGATCTTGACCTGGTTGTCGAGCCGCCCGAGGTGGACCAGCTCACCGCGCTCGTGGCGCACGCGGTCCCCCGTGCGGTAGTAGTGCTCGGCGGTCAGCGGGGCGCCGCCGTCGTAGACCTCCGCGCCGCTCGCGCCGACCGCGACGAAGCGCCCGACGTCGTCGCCGCCGTCGAGGTAGCCGTCGAAGCGCTGCGAGCCGCGCACGCACAGCTCGCCCTCATCGGACGGGCGGCCGTCGGCGTCGAGGATCACGTGCTCGAGGAACCCGTAGACGGGCCCGATCGGCACGGTGTCGTTGGACGTCTGCGGCCAGCGCCCGGGGTCGCGGTCGAGGCGGTACTCCGTGCAGGCGACCGTCAGCTCGGTGGGCCCGTAGACGTTCTCGACGATCGCGCCGGGGGCCGCGGCGTGCCAGGCGGCGGCCTGGCGGTAGGTGAGCTGCTCGCCGATGAAGATCCCGTAGCGCAGCGCCGTCGCGCGCCCGGGCGGCAGCCCGCCGCCCAGCTCCTGCGCGACCGAGACGACCGACGGCACGGAGAACCAGTGGGTGATCGCCTGCTCTTCGAGGTAGCGGATCGGCGTCAGCAGCTCGTTGCGACGCGGGACGACGAGCGTCGCGCCAGCGCCCCAGGTCACCCACAGGTCATACACCGACGGGTCGAACGTCAGGTCGAAGGTGTGCGACATCCGGCAGCCCGGACCGACCTCGTAGCGGTCGATGTTGTGGCGGATGTACGGCAGCAGGTTGCGATGGCGGATCGGCACGCCCTTGGGCTCGCCCGTCGAGCCCGACGTGAACAGGACATACGCGACGTCGTCGGGCGAGACGCGGTACGGCGGCAGTGCCGCGGACGCGTCGTCGCACGCCGCCAGGTCGCCATCGCGCAGCTGCACGACCGTCGCCGCGGTGGGGCCGTCGTCGCCGCCCAGCTGCGCGGCGCCCGCGCCGTCGGCCAGCAGCAGATCGGCGCGCGCGAGCTCGCACACGCGGCGGTTTCGCTGCCGCGGATAGCCCGGGTTCAGCGGCGTCACGGTGGCGCCCAGCCGCTGCGCGGCGAGGTATCCGGCGAGCGCGACGACGCTGCGCGAGGCCAGCAGCGCGACGCGCCGCGGCGCGCCCCCGTGCTCGAGCAGCACGCGAGCGGCGATCGCGCCCGCGCGCCGGTCGAGGTCGCGGTAGGAGATGACGGCGCCGTCGAGTTCGAGCGCCGGGGCGCCGGGGTGACGGCGGGCGGTCGTCGCGAACAGCTCCCAGAGGGTCGCGGCGGCCATCACGCCGCTCTGCGCTCGTCGAGCGCGACGGCGAGCCGCGGCGCGATCACCCGCATCGTCGTCGAGACGCACTGCGGCTGCGGCCGAAGGTGCAGCCGCTCCAGGCCCTCGTGGCCGGCCGGCGCGAGCGCGGACCGGCAGGCGCACGAGGCGGCGCCGAAGCCGGCGAAGCGGTACGCGATCTCCATCATCCGGTTGCGGTCCGTCCGCCGGAAGTCGGCGACGAGGTGCACGCCGGCCTGCGCCGCCTCGTCGGCGAGCCAGCGCAGCAGGACGGCGCCGGCGCCGAACGACACGACGCGGCAGGAGGTGGCGAGGAGCTTGAGGTGCCAGACGCCGTCGTGGCGGCGCAGGAGCACGACCCCGACGGCGCCGTGGGGGCCGAAGCGGTCGGTCATGCTCGTGACGAGCACCTCGTGGCGCGGATCGGCCGCGAGGCCGCGCAGCGTCCGCGCGGAGTAGTGCATGCCGGTGGCGTTCATCTGGCTCGTGCGCTCGGTCAGCTCGTGGACGCGAGCGATCGAGTCGTCGGTCGCGCGCTCGATGCGCAGCTCGAGCTCCAGCGATCGCAGGAAGCCGTCGTCGGCGCCCTGGAACGTGGCGCGCTCGGCCTCGCGCTTGAAGGCGGCCTGGTAGGTCTGGCGGCGCCGGCGCGCGTCCTCGGTCACCGACGCGGGCGTGAACTCCGGCAGGTCCAGCAGCGCCTCGACCTGCTCGGCGTGGTAGCAGCGCACGCCCTCGACGTGGTAGGCGACCTCGGCGCGCTCGGACGCGAGGTCGTCGACGAAGGCGATCGTGCGCGTCGCGAAGCGCAGCTCGTCGGCGATCTCGCGGACGGCGTCGGACTTGCGCCCCCAGCCGATCTTCGGCAGGACGAAGAAGTCGGCGACGCCGAGCTGCTCGAGCTTCGCCCACGCGTGGTCGTGGTCGTTGCGGCTGGCGACCGACTGCAGGATGCCGCGCGCGTCGAGGCCGGCGATGACGTCGCGGACCGCCTGCGAGAGCTCGACGTCGCCGTCCTCCAGCAGCGTCCCGCGCCAGAGGGTGTTGTCGAGATCCCAAATCAGGCACTTGACCTGTGGGCATGTCTGGTCTGCGATCACGCTCGACCGTCTCCTTTCAGACTTCCCACAAGGTGGCCGCCCAGGCCGCCACGGGACTGTTGTTGAGCACCAGCACGAGGTCGCCGCGTCGCAGCTCGTCGCGGGCGAGCAGCCGGTCGAGGTTCAGCACGACGTCCATCGCCCCGAGGTGGCCGTAGGTGGCGAGGTGCTCGGCGCAGATCGGGTGGATCGGCATGCCGAGCAGCTGGCCGTAGAACTCGTAGGCGCTGGCCGTGACGTTCTGCATGAGCGTCGCGGCGACGGCGTCCCTGCCGACGCCGGCATCGGCCAGCACGTCGTCGACGAGCCCGCGCAGCCGCAGCCGGCTGTGCATCGCGAGCTCGAAGCGGTAGCGGTCCGGCGAGCTGCACTCCTCGACCCACTCGTACCAGGGGACCTGCTTGTAGTCGACGCGGAAGAGGTCGTGGAAGCTGCCGTCGGTCGCCATCCGGTGCGCGCGCAGCATCGGCCGGCCGCCGCGCGTGAGCGTCGTCGCGTACGCCCCGTCGCCGATCACGGTGACCGGGTAGCGGACGCGGTCGGCGCCGGTGGGGCGGCTGGCGTGCGCGATCAGCACGCTCTCGCGGCGCGGGTCGGCGAGCAGGAGGTCGCGGCCGAGGGCCCAGGCGGCGCTCGAGCCGGTGCAGCCGAGGCCGTCGACGGTGAACGCGAACGTCGAGCCGAGCCCGGCCTCGAGTTGCACGCGCGTGGCGTCGGAGCCGAGCAGGACGTCGGGCGCGCGCGGGCCGACGATCAGCAGCAGGTCGGGCTGCGCGCCGGTCGACGTGCCCAGCAGCTCGCGGCACGCGCGCGCGGCGAGCTCGGCCGGCGAGGCGTCGTGGAACGCCCCGACGGTGTCGATCCCGCTGGCGTCGACGAACCCGCGCGCGTCCGCGTCCAGCATGCCGTACTCCGGCAGCCCGCCGACCTCCGCGAACTCGGTCGGAAGCAGGCAGACGCTCGCGCCGATGCCGATCTCGGTCATCGTGGCCGTGCTCATGCCGCCATCGCGATCGCGTGCTCGGCGAGCAGCAGCTGGCAGATCTCGCTGCTGCCCTCGATGATCTCCATCGGCTTGGCGTCGCGGTAGGCGCGGGCGACGACGTGCCCGTCTCGCGCGCCGGCAGAGGCGAGGACCTGCATCGCCGCGCCGGCGCCAGCTGCCGCCTGGACCGCGCTGAAGTGCTTGGCGAGCACGGCCGCGATCACCATGTCGGGCGAGCGCTCGTCCCATCGACGGCTGGCGTGCTCGCAGACGCGCGTCGCGGCCTGCTCGGACACGTGCAGCTCGGCGACGTGGCGCGCGACGAGCTGGTGGTCGCCGAGCGGCGAGCCGAACTGCCGGCGCGTGCGCGCGTGCTGCGCGGCCGCGGCCAGGCACGCGCGCAGGATGCCGACGCACCCCCACGCGACCGACAGGCGGCCGTAGGTCAAGGCGGTCGTCACGAGCCAGCCGAGCGGCTGGCCGGCACCGCGCAGGACGTGCTCGGCCGGCAGCCGGACGGCGTCGAGCCGGACGTCGGCGTGCCCGGCCGCGCGGCATCCGATCGGGTCGGCGATCGGCTCGACCCGCACGCCCTCCGCCGTGGTCGGCACGAGGACCGCGGCCGCGCCCGCGCCGTGGCGGCCGACCACGACCAGCAGGTCCGCGTAGGCCCCGACGGTGACCCAGCGCTTGTGACCCGTCACGATGACGTGGTCGCCGTCGGGCTCGATCCGCGTCGACATCGCGGCGAGGTCGCTGCCCGCGCCGGCCTCGGTGAAGGCGACGCCGGCGAGCTCGCCGCCGGTCAGGCGCGGCAGGTACTCGCACTGCTGGCGCGTGCTGCCGTAGCGCTGGATCGTCCAGGCGGCCATGCCCTGCGAGGTCATGACGCTGCGCAGCGAGCTGCAGTGGCTGCCGACGTGCGCCGTCAGCTCGCCGCCGGCCGCGCCGTCGAGGCCCGCGCCGCCGTGCTCCGGCGCGACCTCCGCGCACAGCACGCCGCTTGCGCCGAGCTCGCGCAGGAGCTCCAGCGGCAGGCGCCCGCGGCGATCCCACTCGCCGGCCGCGTCGCCGACGAGCGCCGTCACGTACTGCGCGAGGTCGGTGGCGACCTCAGGCACGCGCATGCTCCCGCAGCCGCTCGACCAGCGCCGCCATCGCGCGCACGGTCCGGAAGTTGTCCAGCACGAGGTCCTCGCCGCCGACCTCGACGTCGAACTCCTGCTCGACGAAGACGACGAGCTCCATCGCGAACAGCGACGAGACGCCGCCGTCGGCGAAGAGGTCGACGTCGACGTCCCACGCCGTGCTCGTGCGCGACTGTAGGAAGCTCAGCAGCGCGGCCTGCACCGGGGACTCCGGCGCCGCGCGCTGCGCTGGATGCTCGATCGATGTGCTCATCTCACAGTGCCTTTCGGTGGTCGAAGAAGCCGCGTCCGGTCTTGCGGCCGAAGTCGCCGCTGCCGACCTTCGTCAGCAGCAGCTCGCAGGGCTCGTAGCCCGCGTCGCCGGTGCGGTCGCGCAGCACGCGGAGGCTGTCGACGACGTTGTCGAGGCCGATGAGGTCGGCCGTGGCGAGCGGTCCGCTGGCGTGCCCGAGGCAGCCGGTGAACAGCCCGTCCACCGCCTCGGGCGTCGCGAGCTGCTCCTGCACCATCCGCGCCGCCTCGTTGATCGTGCGCTGCAGGATGCGGTTGATGACGAAGCCGGGGCCGTCGCCGACGACGATGCCCTCGCGGTCCAGCGCCTCGAGCAGCTCCAGGACGGCGGCCATCGCCGCGTCGCCCGAGCGCGGGCCGCGGATGACCTCGACCGTGCGGATGAGGTACGGCGGGTTCATGAAGTGCGTCCCGACGAGGTCCTGGGGCCGCGCGACCGCGTCCGCGAGCTCGTCGACGGGGATGCCCGACGTGTTCGTCATCAGCAGCGTCCCGGGCGCGACGACGGCGCTCGCCTCTGCGAGGACGCGCGCCTTGACTCGCGGCAGCTCGGTCACCGACTCGACGACCGCGCCGGCCCCGGCGAGGTCGTAGATCGCGGACGTGGTCGTCAGCTCGCCGGCACCGGCGCCGCGCGGCAGCGCGCCCATCAGCCGCGCCATGCGCAGCTGCTGCGGCACCGCACGCCGGGCGCGCTCGAGCGCGCCGGCGTCGACGTCGAGCAGCGTCACCGCGAAGCCGCGGCCGATCGCGAGCGTCGCGATCGCCGTGCCCATGACGCCCGCGCCGAGCACTGCCAGGCGCGTGTCCGCGGCCGTCATCGCAGCGCTCCGAGCTCGCCCGTGGCGGCGAGCTCTCCGAGCAGCTCGCCGAACGCCGGCTCGCGGGCCGCGAGGTAGGACAGGCAGCGGCGCAGCAGCTCGCCGTCGGGCGCCGCGTCGAGCCCGCGGGCGTCCAGCCACGAGCACCACGCGGTCGCCTCGAGGCCGTCCTCGGCGAGCTCGTGGCCCTCGACCTCGTACAGGGCCATCGTCGCCAGCAGGTCGTTGCCGGTGTCCAGCGACCGGCGCGCCACGCGCTGCTGCCACTCGTCGGGCGTGACCGCCGTCGTCGGCAGGCCGGCCGCGGCGAGCATGGCGAACAGCCGCCGCGGACTCACGGCGAGCCGGTCGACGAGGTGAAACGCGAGGCCCGACGAGCTCGGCGCGACGGTGAGCTCGGCGATCGCCCGCGACACGACGTCGACGGGGGCCATCGGCATCGCGCGGTCGTCGAGCGGATGCGCGTCGACGGCGAGCCCGCTGGTCAGGACGTTCCAGATCAGGTCCTTCGAGTTGCACGCGCCGGTCGCGGTCGAGCCGAGGATGAAGCCGGGCCGGAACACCCGCACCCGCATCCCGTCCTCCTCGGCGCGCTCGAGCAATCGCTCGGCGACCCACTTGCTCGCCCCGTAGCCGCCCTGCTGCGGGTCCAGCGGCTGGGCGCGGGTCTCGAGGATCCGGTTGTCGGTGCCGAGCGCGTAGTGCGTCGCGGCCACCGTCGAGACGAACGACACGTCGCGGATGCCCGCCGAGCGACACCAGCGCAGGAGCTCGACGACGGGCAGCACGTTGTCCTCGCGCAGCACGCGGTAGGGCTCGGTGAAGACGACGCGCGCCGCGCAGTGCAGGACGTACCCGACGCGCGCGGCGAGCTCGCCGCCGCGGTAGCTCGCGCAGACCTCGCCGATCGCGCGCAGGTCGCCGAGCACGATCTGCACGCGCTCCGGATCGGGCTCGGGCAGCGCGTAGCGCTCGGCGCCGGCGCGCAGCCGCGCGCGGGCCTCGGCGTCGTCGGCGGCGCGCACGAGGCAGTAGACGCGTCCGCTCGTCGCCGCGAGCAGCTCGTGCAGCAGGAACGTGCCGAGGAAGCCGGTCGCGCCGGTCAGCAGGACGTCGCCGCCGGGCGCCTGATCGGGGGCCAGCGGGCCGAGCGGGAGCTCGAGGTCGCGGTCGATCAGCGGGCCGTCGCCGTCGGCGATCGGGTCGACGTCGTGCGATCCGCGCTCGGCGCCGGACTGCAGGCCGCGCACGATCTCGGCGATCCGGCGCACGGTCGCCTGGCTGCCGCCGGCGCGGTGGACGTTGACGAGCACGCCGTGGCGCTGCTGGATCTCGAGCACCATGCGAACCGACAGCAGCGAGCTGCCGCCGAGCGCGCCGAAGGTGTCGTCGAGGCCGATCGCGTCGATCCCGAACTGCTCGCGCCACATGCCGAGGATGTCGGCCTCGAGCTCGCCGGCCGGCGCGCCGGGGGCCGGCGCGGCGGGCTGCGCGCCGCCGGCCGCGAGCGCCGCCGGCGCCGCGGCCGCGCAGCCTGCGGCGGGCGGCGGACCGATCGGGCCGAGCCGGTCGAGCGCCCAGTGGCGCCGGCGCTTGAAGGGGTACGTCGGCAGCGCCACCCGGCGCCCGCGCAGCTCGCCGAGCGCGTCCCAGTCGACCTCGACGCCGTGCAGCCACGCGGCCGTGGCCGCCGCCTCGAGCGCATCGACGAGCTCGTCGCCGGCGGCGTTCGGGGCGAGGGCCAGCGCGTGACCGCCGCTCGCGGGGGCGTCGCCGTCCACGACGATCGGGAAGCGGTGCTCGGGCACGGCCGTCAGCGGCGCGGTCGTCACCTCGGCGCGGCCTGCGAACAGGGCGTCCAGGCGTGCGCGCAGCCCCGCGGGCAGGCCGCCGCCGGCCGGCAGCACGAGCAGCGCCTCCTGCGGCGCGGCGCGGCGCGTCGTCGCGAGCGGGGCGCGCGGAAGCCGCAGCGCGCCCACGAGGCGATCGGCCGGGGCGCTCACGACGCGGCGCTCGTCGAAGCTCCGGCGGCCGCAGCGCAGGGTGTGCGCGACGTCGGCGGGCGCCCACTCGCCGCGCTCGAGCTCGTCGGCGAGCCGCCGCGACAGCTCGTCGAGCTCGCCGCGCGAGCGTGCCGAGACCACGAGCCGTACGACGTCGCGCGCCGGTGCCGGGGGTCGCACCGGCGCCGGCGGCGGACCGAGCACCGCGGCGCAGTTCGTGCCGCCCAGGCCCATCGAGTTGACGAGCACGTGGCGGTCGCGGTCGTCGCAGTGCCCGGCGGTCGCCGAGACGACGAACGGGCTGCCCGCGAGCACGCCCGGGTCGCGCGGGCGCTCGAACAGCGGGTGCGGGGGCAGCGAGCCGGTGCGCGCGACGTGCACGGCCTTGATGAACCCGGCGATGCCCGCGGCCGGGCCGCAGTGGCCGATGTTCGTCTTGACCGATCCGAGCCCGCAGAAGCCGCTGCGGCCGGTCGTCGACCGCAGGCCCTGCGCGAGCCCGCGCAGCTCGATGTGATCGCCGAGCGCGGTGCCGGAGCCGTGCGCCTCGACGTAGCGCAGCGCGTCGGCCGGCACGCCTGCCACCGACAGCGCGGACGCGACGACGTCCGCCACGCCACCGGGGTTCGGCGCGGTGAAACCCGAGCGGTTCGCGCCGTCGTTGCCGACCGCGCTGCCGCGCACGACCGCGAGCACGGTGTCGCCGTCGGCGAGCGCGTCCGCCAGCCGGCGCAGCGCGACGACGCCGATCCCGGAGCTGAACGACGTGCCCGTCGAGCCGGCGTCGAACGCCCGGCACATGCCGTCGACGGACATCAGCCCGCCCGGCGAGTAGCGGTAGCCGTGGATCGGCTCGAGCACGGTGGCGCCGCCGGCGAGCGCGATGTCGCACTCGCCCGACAGCAGGCTGAGCGTCGCGTAGTGGACGGCGTACAGCGACGACGAGCAGGCGGTCTGGACGCCGACCGTCGGGCCGCGCAGGCCGAGCTTGTACGCCACGCGCGAGGTCAGGAAGTCGCCGAGGCCGCCGAGGTGCAGGTCGACGTCGTCGACCGCCGCGGCGAGCCCGTGCGAGCTGGCCTTCGCCGCGAACAGGGCCGCGGCATAGGTGCTGGTGGCGCCGCCGGCGAAGACGCCGACGACCGCGCCGTCCTGCGACGGCGGGTGGCCGGCCGACTCCAGCGCCTCCCACGAGGCCTCGAGGAAGATCCGCTGCTGCGGGTCGATGAGCTCGGCTTCGGTGGGCCCGTAGCCGAAGAACTCCGAGGCGAAGTCCTCGACGCCGGGCAGCGTCGCCGCGACGCGGACGAAGTCCGGCGCGCGCAGCAGCTCCTCGGGCGTGCCCGCGCGTCGCAGCTGGTCGTCCGTGAGCTCGCGGATCGACACGACGCCCGCGTCGACGTTGCGCCACAGCTCGCGGGGGTCGCGCGCGTCCGGAAACCGGCAGCCGATGCCGATGACGGCGATGTCGGTCTCTGTCGCCACGATCCTCGGTCCCCGCTTAGCGCGCGGCCCGGCCGAGCAGCCGGACGCGGTCGTTGGCGCCGAGCGCGGAGCGCTCGGCCTCGGCGTCCGGCGCGACGAGCAGGCTCGCCTGGGCGCGGACGGTGCTGTGCTCGAACAGGTCGGCGGCCTCGAAGTCGCGGGCGGTCAGGTCGTTGATCTGCTCGAGCAGGATGATCAGCAACAGCGAGTCGCCGCCGGCCTCGAAGAAGTTCGTGTCCAGCGGCGCGATGTCGACCTCGAGGACGTCGGCCCATGCGCGGCGCACCGCGTCGAGCAGGTCCTCCTGGCGTGTGTCGGCCGCCGCGGCAGCCGTGGGGTGTTCGGTCATGCGGTCTCCTTGATGGCTGGCGCGTCGAGATCGGCGGCCAGATCGCGCGCGCCAGCGGCCAGCGCGGCGAGCAGGTCGTCAACGGTCGAGGCATCGATCAGGTCTCGGGCGTAGGAGGCCCGCAGCGCGATCCCGCCGGGCCCGTCACAGACGGTGAGCTCGAGCTCGTACTTCACGCGCAGCGACGGCAGCTCGGCGAAGCGCACGGCGACGCCGGGGCCGAGCCGCGGCGGCGCCGGCTCGCGCTCCTGCACGGCGAAGTAGACGGGCGTCAGCGGCGGCCGCGACAGGTCGCGCTCGGGGTGCAGCGCCGCGGCCAGGGCGGCGAACGGCACGGCGGCGTTGCGGTAGGAGCGCAGGCTCTCCGCGCGGACGCGCAGCAGCAGCTCGCGCCATGTCGGCGCGCCGCGCAGGTCGACGCGCAGCACGAGCGTGTCGACGAACATCCCGACCGCGCCGGCGGCGCCGGGGGCGTCGCGCCCGGCCCAGGGGAACGCGAGCAGGAAGTCGCGCTGCGAGCCCAGGCGGGCGAGCGCGCCGCCGAGCAGCGCCGCGCTCGTCATGAACGTCGTGCAGCCGAGCTGGGCGCCCAGCGACCGCAGTCGCGCCGTGAGGTCGGGGGCGAGCGTCGCGGCAGCCGTGGCGGCGGCGGTCGCCTGCAGCGCCGGCCGCCGGCCCGTGCGCGGCAGCTCGACGTCGACCGGCGCGCCGCGGAGGGCGTCGATCGACTCGGCGATGGCGGGGTCGAGCCACGCGGCCGCGGGCGGCCGTGCGACGCGCGCCGGGTGCACCGGCGCGGCCAGCCGCGCCGGCCGGCCGCTGCGCGCCGCGTCGTATGCCTCGGCGACCTCGTCGAGCAGCAGCCCGACCGACCAGCCGTCGGTGACGATGTGGTGGGCCGTCAGCACGACGATCGTCCTGTCGCCGTCGCAGGCGAGCACCTCGGCGCGCGCCGGCGGGCCGGCCGCGAGGTCGAAGGGCGTCCAGCACGCGCCGGCGATCCGCTGCGCGAGGTCGTCGGCCGACCAGCCGGCGGCGTCCGTCAGAATTGCCGCCGGCGGATCGCCGTCGGTGCGGTAGCGCACGCGGCGCGTGCGACGATCCAGCTCGAAGCGCGAGCGCAGCGCCGGATGACGTCCGAGGACCCGGGCGATCGCGCCCCGCAGCGTCTCGCGCTCGACGCCGCCCGCGATCTCCAGCACGATCGGCACGAGGTAGGACGAGCGCAGGTCGCCGAGCCGGTCGACGAGCCACAGCCGCTGCTGCGTCGCGGTCGCCTCGTGCCATTCGTCGTCGGGGCTCGTGTCACCGTCGGCGCCGCCGGGCATGACGTCCGCGCGCGCGGCCTGCGCGTTCGCGAGCAGCCGCGCGAGACCGGCGATGGTGGGGTCCGCGAGGAAGTCGCGCAGCGCGACCGGCGCGCCGAGCTCGCGCTCGGCGGCGGCCAGCATGCGCACGCTCAGCAGCGAGTGGCCGCCGAGGGCGAAGAAGCTCGTGTCCGGGTCCAGCGACTCGACGGCCGGCGTGCCCGCAGGACGGTCGATCTCGTCCAGCGCCGCGCGGAACAGCTCGGCCGCCTGGCGCTCGGCGGCCGTCAGCGGGCGCACGCGCGCCGGCGGCCCCTCGGGCAGCGCGCGATCGCGCATGCCCGCCAGGGCCGCGAAGTCGGTCTTGTCGTTGCCCGTCAGCGGCAGGCCGTCGACGACGTACACCTCGGCCGGCAGCACCGCGGGCGGCAGCCAGCGCAGGAGCGGCGCGACGACGTCGGCACGCGTCGGCGGCGCGGCGCCGTCGGCCAGCTCGACGTAGCCGATCAGCCGCGCCGGCTCGCCTGCCGCCTGGACGGCCGCGGCACGCACCGCGGGATGCTCGGCCAGCAGCGAGGCGACGTCGGTGGTCTCGATCCGGTGGCCGAGGACCTTGACCTGGTCGTCGACGCGGCCGAGGCACTCCAGCAGGCCGTCGGGGCGCACCACGGCGACGTCGCCGGTGCGGTACATGCGGGCGTCCGGCTCGTAGGGATCTGCGACGAACGCCGCCGCCGTCAGCTCGGGCGCGTCGAGGTAGCCGAGCCCCACGCCGCGGCCCGCGAGGTAGAGCTCGCCGCGGACGCCGGCGGGCAGCTCCTCGCGATCGGGGCCGAGCACGTACGCGCGGGTGTTGGGCAGCGGCAGGCCGATCGGCGGCCGCGGGTCGGCCGGGTCGACCGGCGCGCCGGTCGCGATGCACGACGTCTCGGTGGGGCCGTAGATGTTGCGCATCGGGATGCCCCAGCGCGCCGCGCAGCGCTCGGCCAGCGCGTGCGGCAGCGCCTCGCCGCCGAGGTACAGCAGCCGCGAGGCGATCGGCTCGCCCCCCTCGTCGGCATCCAGCAGCGCGCGCAGCAGGCTCGGCGTCATCGATGCCACGGTCGCCGCGCGGGGCCCGCGCAGCAGGCGCAGCAGCGCCGCCGGGTCGCGCCGCTGCACGTCGTCGGCGAAGAGGACCGACGCGCCCGCGGCGAGCGTCCGGAAGACGTCGAACGTCGCCGCGTCGAAGGACGTCGACCAGGCGCACAGGACGCGATCGGCCGCGGTCAGGCGTGCGTCCCGGCCCCACCACAACACGGTGTTGAGCAGGCCGCGGTGCGGCACGACGACGCCCTTGGGGCGGCCCGTCGTGCCCGAGGTGTAGATGACCACGGCCGGCTCGGCGCCGGTGAGCGCGACGTCGGGCGCGCACGACGCCGCGGGCAGCGGTCCGTCGATCGCTACCCGGTCGACGTCGACGCCGCCGAGCAGCGCGGCGCCGTCGGCGTCGGCGAGCACCACGGACGCGCGCACGTGCTCGACGACGTGCGCGAGCCGGTTCGGCGGGGTGTCGAGGCTCATCGGGACGAACGCCGCACCGCGGCGCAGCACGGCCAGCCACGCCGCGGCGAGCGCGCCGCCTCGCGCGGCGACGACCGGCACGTAGTCGCCCGCGCCGATGCCGCGCTGCGCCAGCCGGCTCGCGATCGCCGACGACAAGCTGTCCAGCTCGTGCCACGAGAGGTCCGTGCCCGCGCACGTGACGGCCGTGGCGGCGGGATCGGCGAGCGCGACCCTGGCGGCGATGACGTCGACGACGGAGGTCGCCCGCGCGCCGGCTCCCAAGCCCTCGCGCACGAGGTCGCGCCGCTGGCCGGCAAGCACGCCGGAGCGCGGCTCGCCCGGCTGCGCGGAGCTGACCGGCAGGCAGCCGACCGGCCGCTGCGGATCGGCGACGGCCGCGGTCAGCAGCGCCAGCACGTTGCGCGCGAGCTCGGCGGCGACGTCGGCGGAGTAGCGGTCGACGTCGTACTCGATCGTGCCGGCGAGGCCGTCGGCGCGCACGTCGAAGATCAGGAACAGGTCGAACTTCGCGGTCTGCGTGGCGAGCAGCTCGGGCGGCTGCCAGCGCGGGGCGGCGATCCGCGCCGCCGGCATGTTCTGCAGCGCGAAGCCGACGTCGACGAGGTCCCCCCCACCCGGCCGCGCCGCGCGGGCGCCGGCGGCGAGCTGGTCGTATGGGATGCGCTGGTGGCTGAGCGCCCCGAACGCCTCGCCGCGCACGCCGGCGCACAGCTCGGCGAACGTCTGCTGCGAGCGCGGCGCGCAGCGCAGCGGGACCGTGTTGACGAAGAACCCCACGAGCGGCTCGAGCGCCGCGAACGGCCGGTTGGCGGTGGCGGTCGCGACGAGGAAGCGGTCGCGTCCCGACCAGCGCGCGAGCACGGCCTGGTAGGCGGCGAGCAGCACGACGAACGGCGTGCAGCGCAGCGCGGTCGCCAGCTCCTGGACGGCGCTCCACAGCTCGTCGGGGATCGAAAAGGCGTGCTCCGCGCCGCGCCGTGCGCGCCCGACGCCGGCCGGACGCGGACGCGCGCCGCAGAGCTCCAGCTCGCCCGGCACGTCGAGCAGCTCGGCGAGGCGCGCGTCGTGACGCCGGCGCGCCTCGGGCGTCTCGCCCTCGGCGCGGTCCCAGACGGCGAAGTCGGCGTACTGGAGCGCCGGCTCGGGCAGCTGCGGCGCGCGGCCCGCGATCACCGCGTCGTACGCCGCCGCGAGATCCTCGAACAGCGCGGCCAGCGACCAGCCGTCGATCGCGATGTGATGGACGTTGAGCAGCATCAGGTCGCCGCCCGCGAGCCCCTGCCACAGGACGCAGCGCAGCGGAGCCGCGGCGGCGAGGTCGAAGCCCTCGCGGGCGAGCTGCTCGGCCTGCGCGCGCGCCTGCCGGCGGTCGGCGGCGCGGCGCACCTCGACGCGCACCGGCGCCGGGTCCGCGGCGATCTGGACGGGACGGCCGCCGTCGAGGCGGTAGGTCGTGCGCAGGACCTCGTGGCGCGTCGCGACGGCGCCGAGCGCGCGAGCCAGCGCGTCGCGCTCGACGCGCTCGGTCCACTGCACGAGCAACGGCACGTTGTAGGTCGCGTCGCCGGGCGCGGCCGCGTCGATGAACCACAGCCGCTCCTGGGCGAAGGACAGCGGCGCGACGCGCCGGGCGAGCCGGCTCGGCGCCGCCGCGACGGGCGGGGCCGGTTCCTGCACGACGCTCATGACGCCACCGCCTGCAGCTCGCGCACGCGCTCGGCGAGCTCGCCGACGGACTCGGCGAGCAGCACGTCGCCGGGCTCGATCTCGACGGTCAGCTGCTCGCGCAGGCGCGACGCCGTCTGGATCGCGAGGATCGAGTTGCCGCCGAGGTCGAGGAAGTGGTCGCGCGGCAGGATCTCGGCGTGGCCGAGCAGCTCGTGCAGGATCGCCCACAGGTGCGCGCGCACGCGATCGTCGGGGGCGACCGGGGCGGATTGCTGCGCCGGGCGCTCGAGCCGGGCGGCGAGCGCGGCGCGGTCGACCTTGCCGGTCGGCCCGAGCGGGAGCTCCGCGAGCACGATCCAGCGCGTCGGGATCATGTACGACGGCAGCCGGCTCGCCAGCGCCGCCTCGAGCGCCGCGGGCAGCTCGCCGTCGCGCTCCCGCGCGCCGCGCGCCGGCAGCACGAACGCCACGAGCAGCGCGGCGGGCCCGTCGCCGA
This sequence comes from Solirubrobacteraceae bacterium, assembly GCA_033855155.1. Lineage (GTDB taxonomy): Bacteria > Actinomycetota > Thermoleophilia > Solirubrobacterales > Solirubrobacteraceae > CADCVQ01. Next base: position 22,253 of record JAWVGK010000326.1, read on the forward strand.
CCTTCTCGACGAAGGCGGCGTCGGCCAGCCCCGTCTCGGTCGCCGCGACCTCGATCTCCTCGAGCTCGATGCGAAAGCCGCGCAGCTTGACCTGCCGGTCACGGCGCCCGAGCAGCTCGAGCGCACCGTCGGGCAGCTCGCGCACGACGTCGCCCGTGCGGTACATCGTCCCGTCGCCGCCCGGCTCGGGCACGAAGCGCTGCGCCGTCAGCTCGGGACGGCGCAGGTAACCGAGCGCGACGCCCGGCCCGCCGATGCACAGCTCGCCCGGCTCGCCGCGCTCGACGGGGCGCAGCCGATCGTCGAGCACGAGCAGCCGCGTGTCCTGCAGCGCGACGCCGATCGGCGTGCGCCGGCAGCCGGCGAGGTTGGCGGCCGTGCACGCGTAGGCGGTCGCGAACGTCGTCGTCTCGGTCGGGCCGTAGCCGTTGACGAGGTGGCGCGGCGCCTTCGCGGCGAGCACCCGCCGCGCCATCTCGGCGTCGAGCTGCTCGCCGCCCACGACGAGCGTGTCGAGCGTCGCGAACGCCGACGGCCGCTCGCGCGCGACGATGTGAAACAGCGACGTCGTGAGGAACATCGTCGTGATCCGCTGCGCGACGACGAGCGCGATCCAGTCGTCCAGGTCGAGCTCCGTGACCGTCGGCAGCACGACGACGGCGGCGCCCGCCGTCAGCGCGCCCCACAACTCGAAGGTCGTCGCGTCGAACGCCGGGTTGGAGGCGTTCGCGACGCGCGCGCCAGGGGCGATCGTGCAGTAGTTCGGCGCCACGACGAGCCGGATCACGGCTCGGTGCGGGACGACGACGCCCTTGGGACGTCCCGTCGAGCCCGAGGTGTAGGCCACGTACATCGCGTCGTCGCGGCCGACGGTCGCCGCCGGCACGGCCGCGTCGCGCGCCGCGGGCGGGGACGCGAGCAGCGCCGGGACCGACAGCCGGCCCGCGTCCTGCGGCGGCGCGGCGGGCTCGGCGTGGAGGATCAGCCGCGCTCCGGCGTCGGCGAGGATGCCGGCCGTGCGGTCCGCCGGGGCATGCGCGTCCAACGGCAGGTACGCCGCGCCGGCGCGCACGATCGCGAGCAGCGCGACGACGAGATCCGCGCAGCGCGGCATCTCGACGGCCACGACGTCGCCGTGCGAGACGCCGTGCGCGCGCAGCGCGTCCGCGACGAGCCCGGACTGCTCCCAGAGCTGCGCGTAGGTCAGCTCGCGGCCGGCGGCCGGATCATGGACGGCGCTCGCGTGCGGGCGACGGCGGACCCATTCGAAGACGAGCTGGTGAACGTTCTGTCGGGGGGTGGGCACACAGCTATAGGGGAGATCGGGGCCGGCGCTGATACAAGAAATCTCCGACCGCTGCCGATGTATCAGAAAGGTGGGCTCGCTCCCCTTCCCATGATGGGCAACGTGCACTCGCAAGCGCTGATCGCAGCCCTGCTGCCGGCGTGCGTGGAGGCGCAGGACGCCGTCGAGGACCTCGCGGTCACGCTGCTCGGCGCGGAGCAGGCGGCGATCCTGCGCGCGGTGCCGCGACGGCGCCGCGAGTTCGCGACGGTCCGTGCGTGCGCCCGGACGGCGCTCGGACGGCTGGGCATCGAGCCCGTCGCGATCCTCCCGGGCGAGAGCGGTGCGCCCGCCTGGCCCGCGGGGATCGTCGGCAGCATGACGCACTGCGAGGGCTACCGGGCGGCCGCCGTCGCACGGCGCGCCGACGTCGCCTCGATCGGCATCGACGCCGAGCCCCACGAGCCGCTCCCCGACGGCGTGCTGGCGCTCGTGTCGCTGGAGCCCGAGCGCGCGCAGCTGGCGCGGCTGGCGCGCGAGCGTCCCGACGTGTGCTGGGACCGGCTGCTGTTCAGCGCCAAGGAGTCCGTCTACAAGGCGTGGTTTCCGCTCACCGGCCTCTGGCTGGGCTTCGATCAGGCCGTCGTCACGATCGACCCGGACTCGGGGAGCTTCCGCGCGCGCCTGCGCGCCGACGCGTGCGCCGCGAGCGGCGGCCGGATCGGCGGGTTCGCGGGCCGCTGGACGGTCCGGGACGGGCTTGCGCTCACGGCGATCGCACACGGCGCGAGCGCCGGGCGCCCGGCGTGAGGTCAGGCGACGAGCGCGAGGCGGCGGTTCTGACGCAGCCGTGCGAGGCAGCGCGCTCGCGTCGGGCCGATGCTCCCGACAGGCATGTCCAGCGCCTCGGAGATCTCCGTGTAGCTCGCGTCGTCGTCGCCGGCCAGCATCCGCATGAGCTCGCGGTCGCGCCGCGGCAGCGACTGCAGCGCGCCCGTCAGCGCGGCGCTGCGCTCGGCGGCCTCGAGGCGCGCGGGCCCCTCGGGCGCGATCGCGGGCTCGGTCGGCAGCCGCTCGACGGGGTCCTCGCGGCGCTTGACGTTCGCCGCGCGCAAGCTCTCGCGACGCGCGGTGCGGTGCAGCCACGCCCCGAGCGCGGCCGGGTCGCGGATGCGTCCGATGTACTTCAGCAGCTCGAGCCACGTCGCCTGGACGACGTCCTCGGCATCGATCGAGCCGAGGCGGTGATCGCGCGCCACGGCGCGGATGCGCGGCGAGAAGCGCCGCACGAGCGTTCCCCATGCCTCGTCGTCTCGCGCCGCCGCGCGCGCGATCAGGCTCTCGAGCTCGCCGGCGTCCGCGCGCGGTGGCTCTATGCGCCGGTGGGCCTGCCTTGGGGTGAACGCCGACGAAGCCGCGTCACGCTCGCCCTCGCCGAATGAAAAGATGATCTCGTCCTCACTGTCGCGTTGTCACGTTCTCGTGAACAGGAGAGCAGTCGAGGCAGATCCGGACTGTGCATGTCGTCACGGTCTGCGCGGTGACGACGGGGCCGCGCGCTAGGCCGGGTGCTTGGCCTCTTCGAAGTCGCCGGCCTCGAGGCGCAGCGTGCGCAGCAGCTCGGTCAGCTGCTCCTGCTCGGCGTCGCCGAGCGCGGCGAGTCCGAAGGCGTCGGCGTTGAGCAGCAGCGTCGCGCGACCGGCGACGTCGCGGCCCTCGCGCGTGATCTCGGCGAGCGTCGTGCGGCGGTCGGCCTCGTGCGGGACGCGCCGGACGAGGCCGTCGGCCTCGAGCTTGTCGACGATGTTCGTGACGCTCGTGCGGTGCACCTGCAGGCGCGCGCCGACCTTGCCAAGCGGCAGCTGGCCGGCGCGCGTGAAGGACAGCAGCATCAGCGCCTCGTAGCGCGGGAACGTCAGCCCGAGCGGGCCGAGCAGCTCGTTGAGGCGCGCGAGCAGCACCTGCTGGGCGCGCATCACCGAGGTGACGGCTGCCATCGGGCGCGCCGGCTCGTCGCCCCAGCGCTCCTCCCAGTGGCGGCGAGCCTCGGCGATCGGATCGATCCGCAAAGGAGGCATGCGGACGCAAGGCTAGTGGGCGGCCCTAGGGGATGGTCATTCGCGCGCGATCTTGCCGAGCAGCGCGCGCGCGATCACGAGGCGCTGGATCTCCGACGTGCCCTCGTAGATCTCGGTGACCTTGGCGTCGCGGTAGTAGCGCTCGGCCGCGGTCTGCTTGGTGTAGCCGACGCCGCCGAGGACCTGGATCGCGTCGCCGGTCACGCGCCGCGCGACGCCCGAGGCGAACAGCTTGGCCTGCGCGCCCTCGACGGTGTGCGAGCGCCCGGCGGTCTTCAGCCGCGCCGCGCGCCACGTCAGGCAGCGGGCCGCCTCGATCTCGGTCTGCATGTCGGCGAGCTTCTGCTGGATCGCCTGGTGCGCGCCGATCGGCTTGCCGAACGTCGTTCGCTCCTTGGCGTAGGAGACCGCGAGGTCGAGCGCCGCCTGCGCGATCCCGACGGCCTGCGCGGCGATCCCGATGCGCCCGCCGTCGAGCGTCGACAGCGCGATCCGCAGGCCGTGCCCGCGCCAGCCCAGCCGCTCGCCGGGCGTCTCGTCGAAGGTCATGTCGGCCGTGCTGGAGGAGTTCAGGCCGAGCTTCTCCTCCTCGCGCACGGGCCGGAAGCCGGACGCGCCACGGCGCACGATGAACGCGCTCGGCTTGTCGGGGTCCTTGGCGAAGACGATGAAGACGTGGGCGTGCGAGCCGTTGGTGACCCACTGCTTGGAGCCCGTGACCTTGCCGTCCTCGGCGCGCGTGACGAGCGCGCCGGCATCCGAGCCCGAGCCGGATTCCGTCAGCGCGAAGGCGGCGATCTCGTGGCCCTGTGCCAGCGGCGGCACGAGCCGCTCGATCTGCTGGCGCGAGCCGTGGTCGATGATCGGCATCGTGCCGGCGCCGGTGTGGACGGCGAGCGTCACGCCGAGGCCCGCGTCGCCGCGCGACATCTGCTCGAGCACGAGCACGTAGGTCAGGAAGTCCGCGCCGGCGCCGCCGAGGTTCGTCGGGATGCAGACGCCCATCAGCCCGAGCTCGCCGAGCTGCTGGATGACCTCCTTGGGGAAGTGGTGGTCGCGATCCCACTGCGCCGCCTTCGGCGCGACGACCTCGTCGGCGAAGCGCGCCGCGAGCGAGCGGATGTCGCGCTGTTCGTCGGTCAGCTCGTGAAGGCTCATCGCCGGCGCGCCGGGCGCCCGCGGGCGCCGCGCCCTGCCGCCGCGGGCTCCGCCGCGCCGCGGCGCATCGCGCTGTGCCCGGCGCCGCCGGCGGCTGCCGCGAACAGCGCGGCGGCGATCTTCAGGCGGCGGTGCAGGCGGTCGAAGCGCAGGATCTCCCACCCGGCGTCGCGTGCGACGCGGGTCAGCGCGGTATCGGGGTTGACGGCAACGGGGTTGCCCACGGCTCGCAGCATCGGCAGGTCGGATTCGGAGTCCGAGTAGGCATACGAGCTTGCCAGGTCGATCCCTTCCGCGGCGGCCAGCTCGCGGACGGCCTGCGCCTTGCCCTCGCGATAGGCGAAGACGCCGCCCTCGCGACCGGTGTAGACGCCGTCGAGGACCTCCGAGCGCGAGCCGATCGCGCCGTCGAAGCCGAGGATGTACGACAGCGCCGTCGCCATCTCGTGCGAGGCCGCGGTGCAGATGTAGACCGGCCGGCCGGCGTCCTGGTGGGCGTAGGCGAGCTCGAGCATCTGCGGATACAGCCGCGGCAGCACGCCCGCCAGCACCCGCGGCGCGAGCCGGCGCATGTCGCGCTCGTGGCGGCCCTCGACGTAGGCGCCCATCCGGCTGCGGACCTTCGCCGTCGCGGCGTCGGTCGAGCCGAACAGGCGAAAGCGCGTCGCCGCCCACGTGTCGGCGGCCAGGCGGCGACGGCTGATCATCCCCGCGGCGTAGGCCGCGCGAACGAAGTGAAAGCCCGACGAGCCGGCCATCAGCGTGCGGTCGAGGTCGAAGAACGCAGCGCTGCGCACGGGCCCCTGGTCCGTCAGCGCCCGGTCGGAGTGCTGCTCGATCGTGCTCAGGGCGCGTGCTCCCTCATCAGGCGCCCACGCGCAGGATGATCGCGTCGCCCTGGCCGCCGCCCGAGCAGATCGCGGCGCAGCCGAGACCGCCCCCGCGGCGGCGCAGCTCGTGCACGAGCGTGCCGATGATGCGCGCGCCCGAGGCGCCGATCGGGTGTCCGAGCGCGACCGCGCCGCCGTTGACGTTGACGCGGTCCTCGTCGATGCCGAGCATGCGGATCGAGTTCAGCGTGACCGATGCGAAGGCCTCGTTGATCTCCCACAGGTCGATGTCCTCCGCGCTCAGGCCGGCCTTCTCGAGCGCCTTGCGGGCGGCCGCCGCGGGCGTGCGGGCGAGGTAGGCGAAGTCCTCGGCGGTCGCGGCCTGCGCGACGATCTCGGCGAGGACCTCCTTGTCGTTGGCCTGCGCCCAGTCGCGTGACGCCACGACGATCGCGCCGCCGCCGTCGTTGACGCCGGGCGAGTTGCCGGCCGTGTGCGAGCCGTCCTTGGCGGCCAGGCCGCGCAGCTTCGACAGCGCCTCGAGCGTGCTGCCGCGACGCGGCGACTCGTCGACCTCGACGACCGTGTCGCCCTTGCGACCGGGGATCGTCACCGAGACGATCTCCTCGGGCAGGCGGCCGGCGTCGGTCGCCTCGATCGCCAGCTCGTGCGAGCGCAGCGCCCAGCGGTCGAGGTCGGGGCGGGTGATCTCGAGCTCGTCGCCGACCTCGGTCGCCTCGTCGAACATCTGGCGCCCGCTGAAGGGGTTCGTCAGGCCGTCGTGGACCATCGCGTCGAGCGCCTGGACGTCGCCCATGCGAAAGCCGAAGCGCGCGTTGGGCAGCAGGTAGGGCGCGCGCGACATCGACTCCATGCCACCGCCGACGCCGAGCTCGACGTCGCCCGCGCGGATCTGGGCGTCGAGGATGCCGACCGCGCGCATGCCCGAGGCGCAGACCTTGTTGATCGTCTCCGACGGGACCTCCTTGGGGATCCCGGCCTTGATCTGCGCCTGGCGCGAGGGGATCTGCCCGGCTCCGGCCTGCAGCACCTGGCCCATGATCACGTGCTGGACGTCCTCGGCGCGGACGTCGGCGCGCTCCAGCGCGGCCTTGATCGCGATCGCGCCGAGCTCGGTCGCGTCGAGCGTGGACAGCCCACCGCCGAGCTTCCCGATCGGGGTGCGTGCGCTGCCGAGGATGACGGTCGTGGGCATGGGGCAGCTCTCTCCAAGTGTCGTGGGGGACGGCGACGCAGTCTATGCCGATAGATTCCCGAGCAGGTGGTCACCGAGTCCACAACGGCGCTGCCGGCCGACACCGATGCCGACACCGTCGTCATCGGCGTGCTCGACGGCGAGCCGATCGCCCACGACGTCGACGGCGCCCTGCAGGCCCTGCTGGACGCCGGCGAGGCCAAGCCGAAGCACCGCCATCTCGCGGTCGCGCACGCCGGCGGCAAGCGCTGGGTGCTCGTCGGCCTCGGCAAGCGCGACGAGCTCGACGGCGAGCGCGTGCGGATCGCCGCCGCGACGGCGCTCGGCCGCGCCCGCGAGCTCGGGGCGCGGCGGCTGTGCTGGGAGGTCCCGCGCGACACCGGCCCCGAGATCGCGGCCGCGATCGTCGAGGGCACCGAGCTGTGCGCCTACCGCTACGAGCGCTTCAAGTCCGCGCCCGCCGAGGAGCGCAGCGACGTCGACGCGCTGATCGTCTGCGCGCGGGACGACCTGCGGCAGGTCGTCGACGAGGCGTCGATCGTCGTCGGCGCCGTCAACGCCGCACGCGACCTGCAGAACGCCCCGCCCAACGAGATGGCGCCGCGCCACGTCGCGGCCGCCGCGCGCGAGCTGACCGCGCTCGACGGCGTGACGGTCGAGGTCGAGGGGCGCGAGGGCCTGGCCCGGCGCGGCATGGGCTGCTTCGCGGCCGTCGCGCAGGGCGCAGACGAGGAGCCGGCGCTGATCACGCTGCGCTACGAGCACCCCGACGCGAGCGGGCCGGTGCTCGGCCTCGTCGGCAAGGCCGTGACGTTCGACACCGGCGGCATCTCGATCAAGCCCGCCAACAAGATGTTCGAGATGAAGTTCGACATGTCCGGCGGCGCGGCCGTCCTCGGCGCCGTCGAGGCGATCGCGCGCCTGCGCTTGGCGGTGCGCGTCGTCGCGGTCGTCGGCGCGACCGAGAACATGCCCTCGGGCCATGCGATGCGCCCCGGCGACGTCGTCACGGCCGCCAACGGCCTGACCGTCGAGATCATCAACACCGATGCCGAGGGCAGGCTCGTGCTCGCCGACTGCCTCGCGCACGCCGTCTCCGAGGGCGCCGAGCGGCTCGTCGACATCGCGACGCTGACCGGCGCGATCATCACCGCGCTGGGCAACGCGCACGCCGGCGTGATCGGCGACGACGACGACTGGGTCGGCGCGGTGACGCAGGCCGCGACGACGACGGGCGAGCTCGTCTGGCGGCTGCCGCTGCACGCCGACTACGCCAAGGCGCTCGAGTCCGAGACGGCCGACCTGATGAACGTCAACGAGACGCGCAAGGCGGGCTCGTGCGTGGCGGCGCAGTT